>CACZVX010000090.1 GCA_902784755.1 uncultured Prevotellaceae bacterium | reverse complement strand
TGGGACATAATATCCGAAGCGGAAACCACACGATGACGTTCTTGGTGTATGACTTTGACGGCGATGGCAAAGCTGAAATGATTTGCCGTACAGCAGCAGGAAGTACCGATGGTACGGGAAAGTATGTGAGTGAGGCAGGTGATGCCGATATCAAGGCTACGGATAATACGAAGACCTATCAGAATTCAAAAGGCTATGTGACGGGTGGCGAAGAATTTCTTACTATTTTTAATGGCCAAACAGGTGCAGCAATGCAAACCATTTGGTATCGTCCTAACCGTGGATTCGGTGATTCTGGTGCTGCCTCTCTGAGTAGTTCGTGGGGCGACAGTTATAGCGGACGTGCAGAACGCTTTAATGCTGCCGTTGCTTATCTTGACGGACAAAAACCTTCTGCCATCCTACAGCGTGGTTATTACACGCAATGCTACATTTGGGCTGTAGATTGGAATGGCTCTACCCTATCCACTCGTTGGTTGCATCGTGGAACCGCCAAAGACGAATGGGATGTAATTGATGGAACAGGTGCTGTGATGGCTTCAGGTTCTGATAAGTCAAGTTATGGTCAAGGTGTTCATGGCATTTCTATTGGTGATGTAAATGGTGACGGCAAGGATGATATCTGTATCGGTAGTGCCACCATTGGTAGTGACGGGCAATTGCTTTGCTCAACAGGCTATGGGCATGGTGATGCCATTCATTTGGGAGATTTGGTGCCCGACCATGCAGGCCTGGAGGTAATGATGCCACACGAAGAATCCCCCTTTGGATATGATGTGCATGATGCCACGACAGGCGAAGTGCTTGCCTATGCTACCAGCAGTGGTGACAACGGTCGCGGACTAGCTTGTGATTTCATTCCTTCGCACAAGGGTTCAGAATTCTGGTCGAGTGCGAATAATAATATTTATTCCTGTGAAGATGGAACAGTATTAAGCAGTAGCAAACCAGACACGGATTTCCGTATCTATTGGACGGGTGATCCTTTCGATCAGACTTTCGACGGTCGTTACAACAGCGATTCTGGTATATCTTATCCGCGTATTCGGGCTTGGAATACGTCAGGCAATAAGATTACCACCGTTCAGGAATTCTCAGAATACGGACAACCGCAGACGAGCAACACCACAAAGGCAACACCTTGCCTGCAGGCTGATTTCTTAGGTGACTGGCGTGAGGAACTGATCATGTGGCAGTATGAAAGCGATTGGTCGAGTTCTACCTGTACGCTGATGATTTTCTCTACTCCACAGGAAACGGAATATAAGGTGCCTTGTCTGTTGGAAGATCATCAGTATCGCATGGCAGTGGCTTGGCAGAATGCATCGTATAATCAGCCTCCTCATCTGAGTTATTCTTTGGCTGAAAGTCTGAAAATAGATCGTAGCACTTATAAGACAACTGTTACTTCCACGGCTCCGGAGGCTACTCCTTTGGAACCAGCAACAACGGGAGAAGAGACCGTAAAAGTACCAGCTGAAGACAAGGCTTCCGTCAAAGGTACATGCTATACTGCAGGTGAAAATGGTGAATTGACGGCCAGTCAGACAGGTGATTATATCAAGATGCGTACAGGTAACAATGGTAACACCATTACTATTACAGTAAACGAAGGTTATATAGTGACAGGCATCTATATAGAAGGATATAGTAATAACAAGTCGACGATTGCTGACCGCAGCATCACCATGACGGGTGTCTATGTGGATGGTTCGGAGACTAACGAAATTGCCAGCAGTGTGGTGTTCCCTGGTGGAACGGCAGGACAGACTCCTGTTTCAGCAAATGTCACGGGTTTTGAAGCATCGAAAAATATCGTATTGACGTTTGATAATTCGAATATAGTTTCGAGCGAAGAAGATAGTGCAGGCAAGAACAAACAGCTCTTTGCCAAGATTACATTGACCTATAAAGAAGCGGATGCGACGGGAATTAGTTCTATTCAAACCAAAGGGAATACAGTAAAAGAACAATGGTACGACTTACAAGGCCGACCTGCAAATATACACGCCAAAGGAATCCAGGTGAAAAATGGAAAGAAGATAATCAGGTAAAAACAGAATCAGCATATAAGAAAAACTGCCACTCTTCAATGAGCGGCAGTTTTTTTATTTTCCTGCTAAATATTTTTTGCGCAAGGCTGTGGGAGAATCATTTAGGTTCCGTTTGACAAAAATACTAAAAGAAGACAGATTGGGGAAGCCCAACTTCTTGGAAATCTCTTTAAACGTCAGGTCAGGATTGACCATCATTTCCTGAATCTCAGTCAATACCGCATTGTGAATCCATTGTGATGCATTCTTATCCGAGAATCGCGTGCAGGCGGTAGTCAGATATTTCGGAGTGACATTCAGTTTGGCAGCGTAATAGCTAACGGGCTGTCGTTTCACCTCAGTTTGTGAAATCAGCTGTATGAATCTTCTAAGCAGTTTCTGTCCCAAAGTGATGGTTTGGACGTTTTCTTTTGACTTATGCCTGAACTCGTGACCCATCTCCAAGAGTGCCACGTTAATCATCAGTTTAAAGATAACCACATCGACAGGCTCTTTTAGACCGTTAAGTTTTTTGCCTAAGATACTGTAATAAAGTTTATAGATTTCAAGGTCACGTTCGGAAGCCTTCAATTGTCTTACTTTCTCGCAATAGAGAATCTGATTCCAAATTGCCGTGTTACCCATGGGAAGGGCTTGCATAAACTTTTGGCTGAATGTCATGACGATACAGCAGAAATCATCCTCATAGTCCACTACCCTGATTTGCTCATGAGGGGCGCAAATAAGGATGTCATCCTGTTCGAGGACATAGTTACGGCGGTCAATGTAGATATTGGCCTTTCCGCTAACCCCTAATAGCACAAGAGTGTTATGTGCTTTTGCATCATTAATACCTTGGAGAGATGTTATCTTGCCATAGTAAGTAATGTCATTATCAACGTATTTTGCTTTCATTGAGAAAAACCCTAATTATTACTTTGCAAAGATAATGTATTTTTTGCAAAGAATTTGCGAAAATGGTAATTTTTTTCAAATAATAAAAAGCCTGTTTTCAATATCGTAAAAATGTTTTTTTTTATTTCCACAAAACAGGGAAATCCCTCCCACATTTAGGGATTTCAAATTTTCAAATCTTAAACTTTTTATTTATCTTTGCATCAAAGAATTAGAAAAAGTGAAGTTTAACTTATAAAATGATACAACTATGAAGAAGATGTTATTTACGCTGATGGCAATGGTCACAATGACCATCTCAGCACAGGCAATGACGTTCAATGAGGCTCGTCGGGAAGCTTTTTTCCTGACAGATAAAATGGCTTATGAACTGAATTTAAGCTACTCACAATATGAGGCTGTCTATGAAATCAACCTTGATTATCTGACCGCATTAGCTGTGAGCGACGATATCTTTGGCTTCTACTGGGAGCGTCGTAATGAGGATCTGAGCTTTGTGCTCTCCACCTATCAGTATCACACTTATATGGCTCGTGAGTACTTCTATCGTCCGGTCTATTGGCAGAGCGGTTTCACCTTCCGCATCTATACGCACTATACTGACCGTAGGTTGTTCTACTTTGCCCGTCCAAGTCACTATGCTACCTATAATGGCGGCCATAGCTGGCGTAACAATGGAAATCGGAGCTATTATAAGGGACTCACGTTCGAGCGTAGCAAGGCTATTCCAAACTATGTTCCACGTCAGCGTTCAGACCGTTCCTGGAATTCTATGAATCGCCCGACGAATGTGAATCAGAATATAAATATGAATCGCAATACAAATGTAAATGTAAACCGTAACTCAAATATAAACAATAACCGTAACTCGAACATAAACAACAACCGTAACTCAAACGTGAACAGAAACACGAATGAGAACCGGAATCGTCAGACGAATATGCAGCGGAATACGAATACGAACCGTAGCAATTCAGGTGGTTCCTGGAGAAACGGTGGTCGCAGGTAACAGTAATAAGAAGAAGATTTAATAAGAAGTGCCGTCCGATAGAAGGGGCGGCACTCTTTGTTTTATTTCCATTCTACTTTCAGATGATGAAACATTGTGGCGCTGGCTCCTGCAGAACCTGTGTGCTGAATACCAATGCCATTGAATTCAGGCTGGATAGGAGCTGACAGATTTACTTCTTTTGCCAGATTGCTTTCACGTTGCGGAGTTGTCGTGGAGACATGTGCTTTCAATTGTCCGTTCTCACTCCAGAGGCGGATGGTACAGTTGGTGAGGAAACAAGTTGTAGAGACGGGTTCTCCAAGCAGTTCTCCCCCACCCTTCTCGAATTTCATCAATTGCATGTCAACAGCATTAGCGTGCTTGGTGGTGCGAATGATACGAAGTCCAAAGCCTGTTCGGTTTTGAGTGTCGTAATGAATATAGATGTCCATATACTGATCGGTCGCGGAGGCAAAACCTTGGGCAGCGGTTTTGCAAGGGTCACACGTAAGAGTGATGCTGGTCTCTTGCACTTTGCCCCTGGCTCCTAAGATGGGCGTATAAAGTAGACGGGCGCCCTTCTCCTTTTGGAGAAGTCCTGTGCCTTTAGCGCCATCAATGCCTTCTCCGTAGACCCAGCTGTCTGCCCGTGGCTGCCAGTTTTGAGCTGCAGTATCTTGGGGTTTGAAACCGTCCACTGTCCAATAACCATCACGAATGAGAGGCTGTGGGTTGGTCGGGAAGTTCTGGAAATCAGTTTCATAGATTTGGGATTCAGTGGAAGCAGTTGACTTTCTTGTTTTGGGGGCTTTGATGTGTATAATGAATCTCCGGGCTTCACCTTCGAAGGAACGCAGATGCTTAGGCTTCACTTCTGTCATGATATAACGGCCGTAATCGGCGGGCTGCAAGTTGTAAGTTTGTTCAGGATGATTCAGACGGCTTACACTAACAGGAATCGCTCCTTCACCCGTTGGGCCATCACAACGATACCAGGTGATGAGGCTTTGATCGGCTCTGTTACCTAAATCAAGTTGATAGATTGCGCGAAGTGTGTTCTCTTGGCGTTTGATTTTTAACTGCTTGGTAAATACTGGCGCCGGCAAGGTCTTGGGGGCATTTTCAATAGCAACAGCAGCTTGCAGTCCATTAGTTTTGCCAACAACAAGAACTTCGGTTCGGGTGGTGTCGTTTTGGTTATTTCCAATGAAGGAAACAGAAGGCTTTTCACTGAGCAGACGGTTGCCGAATGCATAAGTGCGGAGTATGGTTGTCGTGGTGTCACCCTCCTCTACCCTACTTTTCGAGGCTATGAGTTCCTGATGGATGGGGAGTGTTTCGAGAACAGCAAAAAGGGAATCGATGGGGAGATCAAGATATTTTGGGAGGTCCTTGAGTTCAGGTATAATGGGATGATCCTGCGTTTCAGGAGATTCCCGAATATCCAGGATAACACCTGTTTGTGGGCTCTCGGACGAAAGACGTATGGGTTTGCCGTTCTGTGAAACCTTCCATTGATAGCAGCGTAGTTGTGGAGAAATATAAGGGCACCATCCAACAGTAGTGGTTGCGGGCGTGTGAAAGCGGCTATTTAGCAGGATGACGGGACTTTCCTGTTTGCAGAGATACTGTGTGTCATTGGAGAGGCAGTCGAAGTCGCAGTCATAGAGAATGGCTCCTGCCCTACTGGTGGCATAGAAAGGCTTGTTACTATAAAACGTGAAGCGACAATGGCGGTAAATGGCGCGGCCCTCGAGGGCGTCGTCGGTGCTTTCGAAATAGCAATGATCGAAAAGGGTACGTCGGCCGCCGTTCAGCGGACAGGTATTCAGTCGGGAGATAAAGCGGCAGTTGCGGGCTTCGAGATAGTCACCATCGGCGAAAGCCAACTGAGCCTGGCAGATAGCTTCCATGCGACGAGGGCGGTTTTTTGAGGGATCAAGGCGGTATACCAAGTCTACATTACAGTAGTTGCCAAGCGTGAGATTCTCCAAAAGAAGACCATCGCCATGGAAGAAGAACATAGTGAAATTACCTATGGCACCTTGCGTCTGACCACGCGCACTGGCCAAAATCACATCATCCGATTGTTCGCCAAGTCCTACCAGATGGAGCCAAGGACAGCGGACGTGCATACCAATGGGTGCATGGTCTCCATTCTTCGCTCTCCGGATTTCCGGATCATCAGGGTCGTCAATCCAATAGACACCAGGACGAATAAGTACAGTCATGCGATTGTCGGCAGTACCAGGCTGAAGGTGCTGCATGGCCTCTTGAAATGTATTGAAAACAAAAGGATTTTGGGCAGTTTCAGCATCGGATAAAGAACCGTCTATCAGCAGACAATGATCATTGAGGTTATTGCAGAGGTCCCGTAAACCTTCTGCGTATAGTTTGTTGGGAAACGGAGATGCCTCCGCAGTTATGCTTCCAACCACCAGAAGCAGGGCGAGCAGGTGTGTTTTGTTCATGAGTAGATAATTTGGATGTAGTTCGTTGCAAAAGTATAAAAAAACTTTTGATATTTGGCAAAGTGAATGAAAAACCTTATCTTTGCAAGATAATTTTTAGAACTCATGGCAAAAAAAGACGGGGAACTTACCCCGATGATGAAACAGTTTTTCGACCTGAAAGCGAAGCATCCTGATGCTTTGCTACTGTTTCGTTGTGGTGATTTCTACGAGACGTATTGCGATGATGCCGTGGATGCCTCGCGAATTCTTGGCATTACGCTGACGCGAAGAAATAACGGCAATAGCGGAAAAGGTGACGAAATGGCCGGTTTTCCGCATCATGCCCTCGACACCTATTTGCCAAAGTTGATTCGGGCGGGTAGGAGAGTGGCTATCTGTGACCAGTTGGAAGACCCTAAACTGACTAAGAAACTGGTGAAACGCGGTATCACAGAGCTCGTAACACCTGGTGTGGCCATGGGTGATAATGTGCTGAATTACAAGGAGAATAACTTCCTCGCGGCTGTCCACTTCGGGAAAGGAGCCTGTGGAGTTGCCTTTTTGGATATCTCTACGGGTGAGTTTCTCACCGGTGAGGGCACCTATGATTACGTTGAAAAACTGTTGGGCAATTTCCAGCCCAAGGAAGTTCTCTTTGACCGTACGAAGAAGAAGGAATTCGAACAATTCTTCGGGAATAAGATATTCACCTTTGAACTCGATGATTGGGTGTTCACAGAGCAAACGGCACGCCAGAAACTCTTGCATCATTTCTCGGTAAAGAACCTGAAGGGATTCGGTGTGGACCATCTGCATAATGGTGTGATAGCTAGTGGTGCCATTCTGCAATACCTTGAGATTACGCAGCATACACAGATAGGACATATCACCTCTCTCGCTCGTATAGAGGAGGAAAAGTATGTCAGACTGGACAAATTTACGGTACGCTCACTGGAGTTGGTCTACCCGATGCAGGACGATGGAAAGTCGCTCTGTGACGTGATTGACAAGACCGTCTCGCCGATGGGCGCCCGATTACTGAAACGATGGGTGATTTTCCCACTAAAAGACCAGAAGCCAATCAATGAACGATTGGACATCGTGGAGTATTTCTTCCGTGAGCCCGAGTTTCGCGAACTGATTGACGACTCTTTCCATCGGGTTGGCGACTTGGAGCGTATCATTTCGAAAGTGGCCGTCGGACGGGTAACACCGCGTGAAGTAGTAGCTTTGAAAACCGCTTTACAATCACTCAAACC
>CACZVX010000089.1 GCA_902784755.1 uncultured Prevotellaceae bacterium | reverse complement strand
GTCATTTGTGCAGGGAAGCTGACCAGCAAGAAACAACGTCCAACAAGGGCGGGGTTAAAGGGATTGTTTCCCAGTCCGCCAAAGGTCATCTTACCAATACCAATGGCTACCAAAGCACCAATAATAATGATCCATATAGGAAGATTTGAAGGCAAGTTGAAACCGAGAAGCAAACCCGTGAGGATAGCTGATCCGTCACAGATCGTGGACTTCTCGCGACCTAAAATATATTTTGTGATAGCCCATTCGAAAACGACACAGGCAATCACCGAAGTGGCCAGCACGATAGCAGAACCAAGACCGAAATAGTAGAGCGAACAGAGCAGAGCAGGTACAAGCGCTATAATAACGCCGTACATGTTCTTCTCCACGCTATCAGTTCCGTGGGCGTGCGGTGACAATGAAACTATTAGTTTTCCCATTGTATTATTTACGATTTACAAATTTACGAATTACGATTGATTACTTCTTTGCATTACGAGCACGGATGATACCCATCACGGTTGACTTACCCAGACGGATGTTATCGAGTAATGGACGATGAGCAGGGCAAGTGAATTGGCAGCTACCACACTCTATACAAGAGGTGATATCCTCTGCTTCCACTTTATCCCACATCTTCTTACTGGAGCATGTAGCCAGCAGGAATGGCTCGAGCCCCATGGGGCAGGCGCTAACGCACTTAGCACAACGGATACAGGGCTGAGGTTCCTTGCGACGGGCATCGTCATCTGTGAGAATAGTAACTGAATTGGTACCCTTACAGACGGGAACTTCTGTTGAAGTCAAAGCCTTACCCATCATCGGACCACCAGCCAAAATCTTATTGTCACCCTCGGGAAGACCACCACAAGCATCAATCAACTGACTCATAGGTGTTCCCATACGAACAAGGAAGTTACCGGGGTTCTTAAGCTGTTTGCCAGTAACAGTTGTATAGCGCTCGAATAAGGGCTTGTTCTTCATAACTGCCTCATACACAGCAAAAGCAGTACCTACATTCTGAACAATCGCTCCAACGTTAACGGGAATGGCAGGAGGTGCTGGCACCTGACGACGAATCACAGCATCAACCAATTGTTTCTCACCACCCTGTGGATATTTCTTTGCCAGAGGAACTACTTCTACCTGGAACTTGGATCCATTAAATATCTCCGCACATTTCTGTGTCAAAAGTTCGATAGCTGCAGGTTTGTTGTCTTCAATACCAATGTATCCCGTTGTTACCTTTGCAGCAACCATCAGCAATTCAAGTCCGACGATAATTTCATCGGCTTTCTCCATCATCAGGCGGAAATCAGCAGTTATGTATGGCTCACACTCTACAGCATTAATAATCACACATTCTGCCTTGGCTGTTGGTGGCGGACATAGTTTAATAAATGTGGGGAAGCCGGCACCACCCATACCTGTAACGCCAGCAATCTTAACGCGATTTACGATCTCTTCGGGCGTCAGTTCGGGATGGTCTTCCAGTTTCTCCAGTTTGTCACTACGATCAATGGTCTCTTCCCATTCATCGCCTTCAACCTTCACAATAATCACAGGCTTACGATACCCCGTGGCATCGATGGCCTCGTCAATCTTGAAGACAGTACCTGAAACAGAAGAATAGATAGGTGCTGAAACAAAACCGCCAGCCTCTGCCAACAGCGTACCTACTTTCACCTTGTCACCTTTGGCCACAACAGGTTTTGCCGGTGCACCAATATGCTGAGAAAGTGGGAAAATGGCCTGCTTAGGAAGCTCGGCTGCAACGGTTACCTTATCGTTTGAAAGCTTGTTTTCATCGGGATGAACGCCTCCAATTCGGAATGTCTTTACTTTCATGCTTGTGCCTCCTTTTCTTTAGTTTCAACTTTTGCAGTAATATCCGGTTTCTCAGAAGTTTCCGGAGCCTTTTCCACAACTGGTTTGGGTTTCGGTGCTGGGAAATTCACAGCATGGATAGCCTTAGTTGGACAAGCCTCTACACACTTCTTACACATGCGGCACTTGTTGAAATCAATGTAGCTCAGATTGTTAGAAATCGTAATAGCTTCAAACTTACACTCCTTCTCACACTTGCCACAACCGATACAAGCGGCCTTACAAGCCTTCATGGCAGCTGCACCCTTATCCTTGTTCATGCAGCTAACATAGATGCGACGTCCCTTCGGTCCCTTCTTGCGAAGTTCAATAATGTGGCGAGGGCATGCTTTCGTACAAGCACCACAACCTGTACATTTGTCCTCATCTACTTCAGGCAAACCCGTTTCGGGATTCATGTGGATAGCGTCAAACTGGCAGGCATTCACACAATCGCCACAACCAAGACAGCCGTAGCCACAGCCTGTTTCTCCGGCACCGCAGGCATTCATAGCCGTACAGGTACGCAATCCGTTGTACTCGGCAATGCGCGGACGAACCTCACAATTACCATTACAACGCACCACAGCCACCATGGGGTCGGTGTTTGCAATGGCCATTCCCAAGAGATCGGCCACCTTGCCCATCACTTCCGATCCACCAACAGGACACATCAGTCCTTCAAGCGAACCGGCATCAGCCCCTTTTACCAAAGCATCAGCCATACCAGAACAACCTGGGAATCCGCAACCGCCACAGTTGGCGCCTGGCAGAATAGCCGAGACTTGAGCAATTCGGGGGTCTTCCTTCACAGCAAACTTCTTGGAGCATACAAAAAGAATCACCGCCGCAATGAGGGCAATGGCTCCAAGTACGATGACTGCTGTCAAAATAAAGCTCATAATCCTATGTATTTGTTTTAGTTATTATAATTGATTTCTACTTTTATTCTATACGGAAAGTAAAACGCTCACGAAGTTTATCACGCAAGAGATAGAGTATAATATAATAAGGTATAAGACAAGCTATGCTCAGCAAGGCCGCAACCTCTTCACTCATAAAGCGACTCGCCACAAAAAGCACAACGATGAGTACTAAAAAAGGAATGCCAAAAGCCAGAAACACGGCGTTCATTCCAACCTGCATAGATGCCGTGACCCTAACTTCCTGCCCGATATTATACAAAGAAGTATCGCCGACACCATAGACATCGACCACTTTTTCCTTATTTTCTGCAGCGTTACAATGCCCTGCAGCCTTGCAACTTCCACAGGCCGTAGCTTGCAAAATACGGACATGCAGACATCCGGGTTCTACCGACTCTACAATACCGCTATGACTAATCTTGTTGCTCATTAATTTTAAGTAGTGCAGACTCTCCGTTTTTGCAAAGTAGAGTTTGCAATTGCAAAGATACAACTAATATTTCTAACTTCAAATAAAAATCCAAAGAATTTGCGTTTCTGTTAACTTTTCTTTTACGTTAACGTTTGCAAAGAAGTAAAAAAATCATGAAATATTTGCATGTTCTCATGATTTCGATTATATTTGCACCAAAATTATACCTTCTACATGAAAGCAAACGAACAGACACAGCAACAGATTGAGCGCTTCATTAATAAAGTTGCCCAAAAGTTTCCACAGCGTGGTGAGGAGCAGGCACTCCTTACAGATATCCATGTGAGGGTGACTCAAGATAGCGGTGAAATGCTAGCTTTCGATGACGATGAACAGGAAATCACAAGATGTGTGGTAGAACAATGGATCGACAACAAGGAAGAAAATTTTTACGATCAGGTTTTGCTCATTCTCCGGAATCAATTGAAGAAACTCCACAAAACAGTTGACGGACTTGGTATTCTGAAACCATTCAGCATTGTGTTGGAAAACGATGAAAAGGAGAATATTGGTGAACTCTATCTGGCAGACGACGATACGATTATTGTGAGTGGAGATCTCATGGAGGGTCTGGATAAAGAACTCGATGATTTCTTCAGCGAACTGATGAAAGACTAATTAATCTATCTGGAAACTAAATCCAATAATTATAAAAGGTGAAGCTCAATGCCTCACCTTTTTTGTCTTACTCTCATTACTCATACGGTCAAGAGCCGTCACAACCCATGTGCTCATGTCACCTCTTGAAGGAAGTTCAAAAGAGTTAGCATTCGTAATGCCCACAATCTTCGAGGCATCTTTGATGTTCACACGCTCTCCTCTTGGAAAACGATAAACCACATAACGGTAAGCTTCATCTTTCCAGCCCTTTCCTTTGGGGGCTGTCCACATCAGCATGGGACCTTTACCGAAATCTACAACCTTCAGCTTTTTTACCTTTTTAGGCGCTTTGTTATCAAGCCAAGGCATTTCGGGTTGCAATGCTGGATGCTTCCAATAAACCTGACGGAGCAAAGTGCCATAATTACCGACGTTATCAACAGCTGCCTTAGCATACCAAAGCACGGTTCCCTTTACGTTGGACATCTGCTGATGCAAACGGAACTTAGCAGGCATCTGATGACTGGCAGGATTCCGGGGGTCTGCATTTTTAACCGTACGTTCCACGTCTTCTCCTATAAATAAAGGACGATTACCGCAATATTGGTTCCACCATTTAATTAAGGTTTCATAATCGGCAGCCTTATTGCCTATCTCCCAATAGATCTGAGGCACGCAATAATCCACCCAGCCGTTATTAACCCAAAGCAAAACATCTGCATAGAGATCGTCATAGTTCTGCAGACCATTCGTGTTACTACCAATCTGGGAATTGCGTTTATTGCGATAAATACCGAAAGGAGAAACTCCAACCTTTACCCATGGCTTCACTCTTTTCACGGTTTCATAAAGCTGCTTAACGAAAAGACTGACATTATTTCTGCGCCAATCACTAATATTGCTGAATCCTAAGGAATTAGCCTGAAAATACTGCTGATCAGGAATAGGCTGACCTGCTACTGGATAAGGATAGAAATAGTCATCATAGTGAAGACCATCCACATCATAGCGACTCACGATGTCAGCACATACCTGGCAGATAAAATTACGGTTTTCCTGAATTGCCGGGTTAAGGATGAACATACCGTCGTAGACGAAGACCCTCTCAGGATGACGGATTGCAATATGATTATTGGCAAGTTCATTCGTGTTTTTGGTCTTTGCCCGATAGGGGTTAATCCACGCATGAAGTTCCATTCCGCGCTTATGGCATTGTTCGATCATCCATTTGAGCGGATCCCAATAAGGCTGTGGGGCAACACCCTGCTGAGCAGTCAGAAATCTACTCCATGGCTCTAAATTACTCGGATAGAGCGCATCACATTCCGGCCTTACCTGGAAAAAGATGGCATTCACACCATCCTTCTGCAACTCATTAAGCTGATAAATCAATGTGCGCTGCATCTGGTCACGTCCCATGCCCGTCCATTGTCCGTTCACCGCCTGTATCCAGGCCCCTCTAAATTCTCGCTTCTGCACTTGTGCCATCATTGGAAGATGACAAAGAGCAATGGTCATTAATACGAAAACAAGTCTTTTCATAGGGGCAAATTTACGAATTTTCTATTAATCGTCCAAACATCGTCAATGAAACTTGCTGCTTTTTCATAATAATTTTGTAATTTAGCCGCCCAAATGAACATTCAATACCTCATCGTGACTGTCATCCTCGCTATAGCTGTAGGCTATGCAGCCTGGCGAATCTACCGTGCCCTTCGCATGGCCAATGACCCATGCTATGACTGTGAAGGCTGTGAACTGAAAGAACTTCGTAAGACTGCACTTCGCAAAAATAAACCTTGTGAAGAGAAAAAATAAGAGAAAAATTTGGTGTTTACGTTTCTTTTACGTACCTTTGCACTCGCTTTCAAGCATAATGGTGCGTTAACAAAGCGGTTATGTGGCGGTCTGCAAAACCGTATAGAGCAGTTCGACTCTGCTACGCACCTCCCTAGAAACCTCTGAAACCCCGATAAACAAAGGGATTTCGGAGGTTCTTCTTTTTCAAAAATTTCATTTTAGTCGCCACATAGTCGCCACATTTGAAAAAAGGCTGCCCATCATCTCGACGAACAGCCTAAGGTTTATTATAAAATGTACCATGAAGTACGGTGCAAAGTTAATCATTTATTTTTGAACGGCAAAATTTTTTCGCACTGCACATCTGGCCGCTTCCACGATAAGCATAAAAAGCAGATGGAGCTTGCTCCCTTGATGAGAGTCGCCTCCCTCAAAGTGCACGATGAGGGGTATTAGGCTGCCCCATCGTGCAAAAGTGCACATGGCAAAGAACTAAAAAAGCGGCACCCATCCCCCTGAGCGCCGCTGTACTGTACTGCATGCAGTATTATTTTTCATCATCATAATATCCTTCATCATCAGCGTCCCAGCTGTCTTTTAGACGCTGCAACAAAATGCTGAGATCTGCCAACTCATTATGATGGCTAGCAGCCTGATAGATAATGCCTGCCAGCCTTGGCAGCGCGTCCAGGAACTTGCCAACCTCCTCAGACGCGTCGCGATATTCGGATAGAATAGTGGACACCTCTGGAAGCCCTTCACAGAAGCCCTGCCAGTCCATGTCCGACAGATCAGAGAGAAGGTCCTCCGCATAAACAATGTTTTTGCCGGTCTTCACCGTTTTTTCGACTACGCCAGAGAGTGCGAGGTAATCTGCTTTTTCCAAAGCAAGAGCGAAAGTTTCATTTTTCTTTTCCATTGTTAGATATTTTTGAACATTAAACTTATGGGTGCAAAAACGGTGCGCCCGCCCGTTGTTCAATGGCCTCTAACCAGCCACGCCAAAGCCATTACAGCATTTGGCACGGGTAGCACACCGTATAATATAATACACGCCTTCACACCGTCTGAAAAACGGCTCTGGGGCAAGAATATTTAAACGGATAACTTCCGTTAGAGTTTTTGAACAGTGCAAAGATAGGGCTTTTCCCTGAAACCTCCAAATATTTTTGAAAAAAAAAAGGTGCCCCGCCACCGCACTAGGCGGGGCGAGGCAGCCAACACAAAACATTCATCACCCTTCACGGGCGATGGCAAAAAGAGATATGTTATAGTATTTTAGCTGCTTCCATGAGCTGCACTGCTAACAGCCTGAAGCTGTTCATAACGGCTTGCACTAGAATTTGGTTAGCATCGTGCCTGCATGCCTGTGCGTAGATCGCTGCAAATCCGTTAAGTTTTTCCGCCATTTGGCGGGCGTATTCTGGCGTAAGCTTCTCCAGGTGTTTGGCTATGGCCATGTCCATGGCAAGGTCGTTGACCTTATCAAGAATCTCCTCCGCACCACCCGCGTCCTGAAGACGCGCGGAAAGCGTAGAAACGTACGGCAGATGGAACTGTATAGCTATCTTTATAGCGTCACGCAAAGCGTCTTTTAATTGGTCCATAGTATTTATATTTATAGTTTAAATCCTCTTCCGGTCTTTTTCCTGATAGCGTTCTCGTTGCTGAATGATAGCCACAGATCAGAGCCTTTCAATCGAACATCTGGAATGATCACAGTACCACCTCCGGTCAGTGCTTCGTCGAGCTCCTCAGCCTTCTTAGCCGGAAGAATACGCTCACCTGAGTTCACGCGTGCCAGCAGCTTGTCACCCGTGTAGCTGTGACCGCCGATAGTTCCTCCGTTGGCAAACGTACCCATGTTCTTAATGGCTGCAACCATCGAGGCTACCTGGGCAATACCAGCCAGTGAGAAGGCTATCCATCCCCAGGGACCCATCGAGGAGGCCTGCAGCGCTGCGGTAGAGAAACTCATGATGATATTGGCTACGGCCTGGGCGATGACGCCGGCTGCATTGAGCTCAGGAATCTCGAAGGCACTGCCCAGACTGCTCATCCCAGAGGCAAACTGCTGAGTGGCTTCCAAC
>CACZVX010000088.1 GCA_902784755.1 uncultured Prevotellaceae bacterium | reverse complement strand
GTGGGTATCGGCGGTATCAAGACGTTTGAGGACGAAGTGAAATACTACGGGGCTCACGAGGAAGACGGGCCAAAGTTCAATCCTTTCTTCATCCCGAAGATGATTGCCGACATCGCTGCCGGACAAATTTCCATCATGTACGGCTTCCACGGTCCTAACTACATCACGGCTTCTGCCTGTGCTTCTTCCAGCAATGCCCTGGCTGATGCCTTCAACTTGATTCGTTTGGGTAAGGCCAACGCTATCGTGGCTGGCGGTGCCGAGGCTGCTGTATGCGCCGTAGGTGTAGGTGGATTCAATGCCATGAAGGCGCTCTCCACTCGCAATGACGAACCCGAAAAGGCAAGCCGCCCCTTCAGCGCAAGCCGCGACGGTTTCATCATGGCCGAGGGTGCCGGTTGTCTGATTCTCGAAGAACTGGAGCACGCCAAGGCTCGCGGTGCAAAGATCTATGCAGAGATGGTGGGAGCCGGTATGAGTGCTGACGCTTATCACATCACGGCTTCTCATCCAGAAGGTCTGGGTGCTAAACTCGTGATGCAGAATGCCTTGGAGGATGCAGGACTGCAGCCTGAGGATATCGATTACATCAATGTGCATGGCACTTCCACGCATGTGGGCGATATATCTGAGGCAAAGGCTATCAAGGAAGTGTTTGGTGAGTCTGCCTATAAGCTCAACATCTCTTCTACGAAGAGCATGACGGGTCATCTGCTGGGTGCTGCAGGTGCTGTGGAGGCCATGATAACCGTTCTCTCTGTACAGAACGATATCGTGCCGCCTACCATCAACCACGAAGAAGATGACAAGGACGAGGAAATCGACTACAACCTCAACTTCACCTTCAACAAGGCCCAGAAGCGCGAGGTACGTGCAGCCCTGAGCAACACGTTTGGTTTCGGTGGCCATAATGCCTGCGTTGTCTTCAAAAAGTTTTCCAAGTAAAAACTTTTTGATAAGTAATGAGAAATGAGTAATTATGATATGACTGTTGTGCTGATGTAAACTGTAAACTATGTAGAACAGCCAACAGAAAATGCAATCATAATTACTCATTTCAAACTGCTCATTACTAATAAGCAAGAGAATGAATATAAAAGATATCATAGCATGGCTCCGTCTCCCTTTCCGCAAGGAGAAGGAGCTTTATTCTTCTTTAGCCCAGATCATCGGATTCTATCCGCGCAATATCCAGTATTATAAGCAGGCGCTGATGCATAAAAGCATCGGACGGAAGGAGAAAGGACGGCCCGTCAACAACGAGCGTTTGGAATTCCTCGGTGATGCCGTATTGGATGCTGTCGTAGGACATATTGTTTATAGTCATTTCCCGGGAAAGCGCGAGGGATTCCTCACCAATACGCGTTCCAAACTGGTAAGCCGTGAAACGCTGGGACGTTTGGCCAAGGAGATGGGTGTACTCGACCTCGTGCTGAGCAATGGTCGCAATTCTTCTCACAATTCTTACATGGGAGGAAATGCGTTCGAGGCGCTCGTGGGAGCCATCTATCTCGACCGTGGCTTTGATGCCTGCATGCGCTTTATGGAAAAGAAAATCCTCAAGGAGGTGATCAATATCGACAAGGTGGCCTACAAGGAAGTGAATTTCAAGTCGAAACTCATCGAATGGGGACAGAAAAACCGAGTAAAACTGGAATTTGGTCTGATTTCACAGGAGAAAGACGACAATGGTTCGCCAAAGTTTGCCTATGAGGTTGTACTCGAAGGGATCAAAGGTGAGAAGGGTGAAGGTTACTCCAAAAAGGAAGCACAGCAAATGGCTTCCAAACTGACACTCCAACGCCTGCGCAAAGAACCGCAGTTCATCGATGCTATCTTTGCTGCCAAGACGGAACGCACTAAGATGGAAGAAGAACCCGTCAGCGTGCCTGAAGAAGAACCCTCAACATCTGAGCCCCCCTCTAACTCCCCCAGCTTAGGGGGAGAATCCAAAGTAGGTAAGTCTCCCCTAAGCAAGGAGGCCTTAGGTGGGGCGCCTAAGCAAGAAGAGCCGGAGGAGGTCTCTATCGATCTTTCTCTCGACGACATCACTGTCACACCCAAGGAGCAAAGCCGCGAGGACATCATTGCAGCGGCAGAAGCGGCTGCTTTTGCCGAAGAGGAGTGATAAGAAAACATAAAAAATAAGTGTTTTCTTATCTTTTCTCTTTCTTTCTCCTTACCTTTGTACGCTATTATACGCTGTAAACAAATGAGCTTAACAGGATTTGTACGCCATTTTTTCCAACCTCGTCAGAAAGAACTGGAGCGACATATCAACGAGGGACCAGCTCTCCAGCGTGAAGTGCTGGAGACACTGATCAGCGAAGCCCAAGATACTGAATATGGTCGGAAATGTATGTTTTCTCATATCAAGGGATATGAGGACTTTGTACGTAATGTACCTGTAAACAGCTACGAGGAACTCAAGGGATACATCGACCGTATGCGCCATGGTGAGCACGATGTGCTCTGGCCAGGACAGATAAAATGGTATGCTAAGTCAAGCGGCACCACCAACGACAAGTCAAAGTTTATCCCCGTTTCTCACGAGGGTCTGAAAAACATCCATTATGCAGGCGGGTCTGATTCTGTAGCGATTTATCTGCGCAACAATCCCAAGAGTCGTCTCTTCGACGGCCGTGCCCTGATTCTTGGCGGCAGCCATTCTCCCAACTATACGCTTCGTAACTCTCTGGTGGGTGACCTCAGTGCCATCCTCATTGAGAATATCAACCCGCTGGTCAATTACTTGCGGGTTCCCAAGAAACAGACGGCTCTGCTTTCTGATTTTGAGATAAAACGTGAACGCATTGCGCAAGAATGCCTCCACAAAAACGTGACCAACATCTCTGGTGTACCGTCGTGGATGCTCAGTGTGCTTACGAGAGTTATGGAACTTTCGGGTAAAACGCATCTTGAAGAAGTGTGGCCGAATCTGGAGGTGTTCTTCCATGGGGGTGTGGCCTTCACGCCTTACCGCAAACAATACGAGGAACTTATCACCTCTCCTAACATGCACTACATGGAGACTTACAATGCCTCTGAAGGTTTCTTCGGTCTGCAGGACGACCCCAATGACCCTTCCTTGCTGCTCATGCTCGACTACGATATTTTCTATGAGTTCATTCCCATGGACTCTTTTAACGAATCCACTTCCAAACTTGATTCACCGAATATGAATATCGTACCGCTCGAAGGTGTCGAAATAGGCAAGAACTACGCCATGCTCATCTCCACGTCTTGTGGTCTGTGGCGTTATATGATTGGCGACACGGTGAAGTTCACGTCGAAGAATCCTTATAAGTTTATCATCTCGGGTCGAACGAAGCATTTCATCAATGCTTTTGGCGAGGAACTCATTGTTGACAATGCGGAGAAAGGATTACAGTATGCCTGCCAGCAAACGGATGCTGAAGTTCTTGAATATACGGCAGCACCCGTCTTTATGGACGGAAATGCCAAATGCCGCCACCAGTGGGTTATTGAGTTCTCACGTGAACCCGCTGACCTCCAGCTGTTTACCACCCTCCTCGACAAGAAGCTTCAGGAGATTAATTCTGATTATGAGGCCAAGCGTTTTAAGGATATTACGCTCCAACAACTGGAGATTATCAAAGCCCGTCACGACCTTTTCAACGATTGGTTCAAGATCAAGGGCAAACTGGGCGGACAGCATAAGGTGCCGCGTCTCAGCAATTCCCGTGAATATATTGAACAGTTATTGAAAATGAATTAAACCATGAAGATCCGCACCTCTTGTCTATGGCTCGTTTTAGTCTTCGTTATCGTCATCGTTAACGTTGTCTCTTCTTGTGCCAGAATGGGTAACCCCGACGGCGGTTGGTTTGATGAGACGCCCCCCCGAGTCATTGGAGCCATACCTGAGGACAAGGAAATCAATGTGGATTCCCGTAAGATTACTATTCAGTTCAATGAATTCATCAAGATTGAAAATGCCACCGAGAATGTCGTGGTCTCACCACCTCAACTAGAACAGGCGGAAATCAGGGGAGCAGGCAAACGCATTTTGATAGAGCTGAAGGACTCGCTGAAGCCCAACACCACCTATACCATCGACTTCTCTGATGCCATCACCGATAATAATGAGGGTAATCCTTTGGGCAACTTCACCTATTCTTTCTCCACAGGCAATCATATTGATACCCTTGAAGTCTCCGGTACCGTTCTCGAAGCCGAGAACCTGGAACCCGTCAAAGGCATTTTGGTAGGCTTGCATCCTGCAGAAGAATCTGGTCTACCCAGGGAGGACTTACAAAATGAAAAAGATTCTATTCCCTCCCTAAGCGGGTCTCTGTTCCGCAACTCTCCTTTCCTTCGTGTCTCCCGCACGGACAGTCGCGGCCATTTCGTCATCAAGGGTGTTGCTCCAGGCTCTTATCACGCATTTGCCTTGCAGGATATGGACAACAACTATGCGTTCACGCAAAAGAGTGAGAAGATTGCCTTTAATCACGACATCATCGTGCCTTCCTTTAAACCGGATGTCCGCCAGGATACTATTTGGGCAGACTCCCTGCATATCCGAAGCATCACACAGGTTAACTATACGCACTTCCTGCCCGACGACATCATGCTGAGGGCTTTCTCGGAGGTGATGACCGACCGTTTCTTACTGAAAGCGGAACGGAAACAGGCCAATCGCTTTGATGTCTATTTCAGTTATGGACATGACTCATTGCCCGTCATCAAAGGTCTGAACTTCGATGAAAAGGATGCTTTTGTCATCGAGCCCACCCAAAAGAAAGACACCATCTTCTATTGGCTTCGCGATACGGCTTTGGTCGATCAGGACACGCTGTCCATGGAGATGAGTTATTATGCTACAGATTCTCTCGGTGTGCTCCAGTACCAGACCGACACACTTGAGGTCCTTTCCAAAGACCCTTATGCCAAACGCATGAAAAGACTGGAGAGCGAGCTGAAGGACTGGAAGAAAAAACAGGAAAAGGCGGCCAAAAGAGGAGAACCCGTCGATTCTGTCATGCCTGTCAAACCACTGGAAGTGAAATGGAACGCACCTCCTGAAATGGCACCCGACCAGAACATCTACGTAGATTTTACAACGCCTCTGTCCGTAGTCGATACCTCCAAAATCCATCTGTTCTCAAAGATTGACACCCTGTGGTACGAAGCACCTTATGAGTTTAGGGAACGGCCGAACATAGCGCGTTCCTACGAACTGCTGGGCGAATGGCGACCTGAGGTGGAATACAGTCTGGAGGTAGATTCTGCCGCTTTCTGCGACATCTACGGACTGGTGTCTGGTAAATACAAACACGGATTCAAGGTGAAGTCGCTCGATGCCTTCAGTTCCTTGCTCTTCACCTTCGAAGGCATGGCAGGCCGTCATGTCGTGGCTTATTTGCTCGACAGGAGCGACAAACCCGTGAAGACAGTCACTACCGATGATGGAACTGCACAGTTCTTCTATATCAAACCCGGCACTTACTATCTCAGAATGTTTGTGGATGATAACAACAACGGCCAGTGGGATACAGGCAATTATGATGAAGACCTGCAGCCTGAGGAGGTTTACTATTATCCGCGTGAGATAGAGTGTAAGGAGAAATGGGACGTCACGCTCTCCTGGAATCCCAAGAGTACGCTTCTGCTCAATCAGAAACCACGTGCACTGATAAAACAGAAGGACCAGAAGAAGAAGGCTACTATCAAAAACCGTAATGCCGAACGGGCTCGTGAAAAAGGCATTGAATATATTCAGGGCGTCACGGGAGTTAAACTTTAACAGTACGTTCACGTCATAAACATAGTAATAAAATACCGTATCAATGAATATCATCATGTATCATAAGAAAACACCTTTAAAAGAAGTTCTGAAGACCTTCTTGCCTCTTTGCCTTTTCATCCTCTTACCTGTAAAGGCACAGGCCCAGTGCACTTTCCGCAACACGGCCTTCAACGGTGGGGAGTTCCTCAGCTACAACCTTTATTATAACTGGAAATTCGTGTGGGTAAAGGCTGGCACAGCCTCTATGTACACCGTGAAGAGTAAATACAAGGGCGAGGATGCCTTCCGCGCTTCCCTGACCACCCGTGGCAATAAGAACGTGGACCAGATGTTTGTGCTCCGCGATACACTTCTCTGCTACTCCTCTGACAAACTGGAACCTCTCTATTTCCGTAAGGGTGCCCGCGAGGGAAGTCGCTATACGGTTGATGAGGTGTGGTACACCTATCCCAACGGACAGACACAACTCCGCCAGCACCGTCAGAACCACGAGGGAAAGCATGAGTGGTACACCCGCAATATGAATGAGTGTGTTTACGACATGATGAACATCTTCCTCCGTGCCCGCAGCTTCGATCCTGTAGGATGGAAAAAGGGTCATGTGGTGAAGTTCCCCATTGCTGATGGAAACAGCATCGAAAAGGCCCAGCTGCGCTATCGTGGCAAGAGTACTATCAAGGCCGATAACGGCGTTAAATATCGCTGCCTCGAACTTTCTTATATGGAATACGACAACGATGATGCCAAATACCGCGAGATTGTCCGCTTCTATGTCACTGACGATGCCAATCACATCCCCATCCGTCTTGACATGTTCCTGAGATTCGGCTCCGCCAAGGCCTTCCTCACCAACCTCAAAGGTACTCGCAGTCCCATTACGAGTGTGGTGAAATAGGAGACCCACCCCGTCCCTCCCTGCATAGGGAGGGTTCTCTATTACGCTGATATGGCAAAAAAGCAAACAGGTGTGTCTCCCTCTTGGAAAGTTGCTTCTCCTGACCGATATGGGATATTAAAAGAATATGCCCGTGAAAACAGGAAAAATATGACTGAAGGTGAAACAGCTCTTTGGAATGCACTTTCCGATAATGCTTTGGGTGTGAGATTCATCAGACAATATATTATCGGTGATTACATCGTAGATTTCTATTGTAGAAAGAATAAGCTAGTGATAGAGGTTGATGGTGGTTATCATTCCGAACCACATCAGCAAGAGGATGACAAGATCCGGCAAGATTGGTTAACAAAAATGGGGTATCGTGTCTTCCGTATCACAAACAAAGAGGCACTCTTTGACACAGAAAAAACAGTAAATAAAATCATAGAACTAATTAATAATATGACCCGCTAACCCTTGTATTTCTGTGAGCCCTCCCTATGCAGGGAGGGAGGGGTGGGTCTCTTTTTTATTTTTTATGAAAATCGCAGTTGCAGGAACAGGCTACGTAGGCCTGTCTATCGCCACATTACTGGCTCAGCACAACGACGTTACCGCCGTGGATGTCATCCCACAGAAAGTGGAGATGATCAATCATCGTAAGTCGCCCATTCAAGACGACTATATAGAGAAATATTTGGGAGATTCCAACCTCCTACCCCACGTAGGAGAGGCTCTTGATAAATCTCCCTCCCTATGCAGGGAGGGTTGGGGTGGGTCTCTCTTTGCCACTCTCGACGGATCTGCGGCTTACCGTGATGCCGATTTCGTTGTCATCGCCGTACCCACAAACTATGACCCGGTAAAGAATTTCTTCGACACGCATCTCATTGAGGAGGTCATCAACCTGGTCCTTTCTGTCAATCCCGATGCCGTTATGGTCATCAAGAGTACCATCCCCGTGGGCTACTGCCGCACACTCTACGTGCGTTATGCGCTGAAGTTTGCCAGCACGCCCGAACTCCGTGACAAGAAATTCAACCTGCTCTTCTCTCCAGAGTTCCTCCGTGAAAGTAAGGCGCTTTACGACAATCTCTATCCCAGCCGCATCATCGTGGGCTATCCCAAGATCATCGACAACCAGGATTTTTCTGAGGAGAACGCCGCTATCCAAGCTTTTGGCAATCCCAAGGCCGAAGAATACGCGCACACCTTCGCCTCCCTCCTGGTAGAAGGAGCCATAGGAGACCCATCTAAATCCTCCCTGCATAGGGAGGACTTACAAAGCGGCAAAAATAAGACTCCCTCCCTAAGCAGGGAGGGATGGGGTGGGTCTCCAAAAGGTATCCCCTGTCTTTTCATGGGCATGAAGGAAGCGGAGGCCGTGAAACTCTTTGCTAATACCTACCTCGCGCTGCGCGTCAGTTATTTCAACGAACTCGA
>CACZVX010000087.1 GCA_902784755.1 uncultured Prevotellaceae bacterium | reverse complement strand
ATCAACCCAATCACCAGTTATCCGTGCGGAATGGGAACAACGGGAGTCCAGCAGCATTCTTCAGGTTGCCAATCTGGAAATTCTTGAAACAATATCGGATAGCAACTGGATGTGGAACCTCAGGAGAGGAAAGGCGAATGGTCTCATCCCAATAACCGCCACCCGGCTGCCAGAAATGCGAAGCCTTTGCTGGATGGAAAACTTTGTCTTCACCTGCTAACTCAAAACCTTCAATATCAATGAAACGATTAATGGCGCCAAGTCTGTTGTTAAGATGAATGTCGATGAAATCGTCTGTTATTTTCATGTCCTTATACGACATGCTCTCGCAACCCACTGCTGTCATACCATAAGTTTTGTTCAAAGCCAGATAAGCCAGACGCTGTCCAACGGGTTTCTTCTGACAAGGATGGATCTGTGTAGGCTCATAGGGATAGACGAGGTCATTGGTGCATACCAGTCCGCTGTTTGGAATAATCTGTGAGGCCCTGAACTGTTGTTCACGGAGACGGGCACCATTGTCAGCGTTTACGTTGTCGTAATGGTAAGGCGCAATCTCTACAAAATAGAAAGGAATCTCGCCCAATCCAAACTGCTGACGCCATTGATCTACGAGTAGTTTCATGCGCTCAGAATACTGATTGCCGGGATCGCCCACGTTGGAACAGCCCTGATAATAAAGAATGCCCTTAACGGTGTAGTTGAGGATAGGATTGAATGTTCCATTACCCCAGAGCATGGCACGATGATAGTCCCATTGTGGTTTAAATTTCACGATTCCATCGGAGTCTGTAGGTTCCTGGGTGTATTTTTCCAAGTTCTCTTTCGTCAGCCAGCTTTCCACACGGCTTCCTCCTTTATTGGCCATGATGAGACCTACGGGAACATCGAGTGCCTTATTGATAACTTGTGCGAAGAAATAGCCTGTAGCCGAAGCTTCACCCACGGTCTGTGGAGAAACTTCCTTCCATTCTGTAGGCTCGGAGTTCCACTGTGGTTTTACACGCATCACCGATGGAATCTTCACAAAATGCACTCCTTTATATTGATTTGCGTTGACAACCTCTTCATTATAGCCTTCCACGGGACAGTTGCCGAAACCCTTCACAGGCATCTCCATATTCGACTGTCCTGCACAAACCCACACTTCACCCATAAGCACATTCTTGAGAGTTACAACATCTCCGTCGTTGAAAGTAATGGTATAAGGCGTGTAACTGGCAGCAGGAGTCTTTACTTTTACGATGAAATCGCCATTTTTTGAGACATTTGCCTCATATTTGGCATTGTTCCAGGATGTGGTGACTGTGACTTTTTTTGCTGTTGACTTACCCCATAACCGTGCTTCCGTGTTCTGTTGCAGGACCATATTGTCGCTCATGCAATAGGGAAGAGTTACTTTTGCCTGTGCACCCATAGCCAAGGCCAGGAAGGTCGTCAGAATTGTTTTTCTCATAATGCTAATAGTTTATAAACTTTTCGCAAAGATAAGAATAATTCTTAATTCATAATTCATAATTCTTAATATTTTCTTATCTTTGTAGCCAAAATCAATAAATATGCGACATTTGTTATTCCTCTTTGCCATGATGGCAACTACTTTAACTGTTCAGGCTGATAAACCATTCGAATTGGACGTTTGGCAGGGAAAGCCCAAAGTAAAAAGCTCGGATCCTAACGATACGGCTAAAATCTATGTTTATCTGCCTTCTAAGAAAATGGCTACGAAGCGTGCGGTGCTGATTTGTCCGGGTGGAGGTTATTCTCACTTGGCCATGGATCATGAAGGGAAACAAGCTGCTGAATGGCTCAATCAGCTTGGCATTGCCGGAATTGTGTTGAAATACCGAATGCCTCACGGCAAAAAAGAGGTACCCATCTCAGATGCGGAGGAAGCTATGAGACTGATTCGTGCCAATGCAGCAAAATGGAATATCAATCCGAATGATGTGGGCATCATGGGTTCCTCGGCAGGTGGACATCTGGCTTCTACGATTGCTACGCATTCCAAACAAGGGCAGGGACCTAATTTCCAGATTCTTTTCTATCCCGTCATCACAATGATGCCTGATATCACGCATAAGGGATCGCATGACAATCTGTTGGGCTCTGATGCTAAGTCTAAATATGAAAAGGAATATTCCAATGATTTGCAAGTAAGTAGAATGACGCCTCGTGCCTGGATTGCGCTTAGCGATGACGACCATGCTGTTTTGCCTGCCAATGGTGTCAGCTACTATCAGGCTTGCTACAAGCATGACGTGCCCGCCTCCCTGCATGTCTATCCTTCTGGCGGTCATGGCTGGGGCATGCGCTCTTCCTTTAAGTATCACATCGAGATGCTGCTGGAGCTGAAAGCCTGGTTGCAGAGTTTTTAGGGAGCCCCCCAACTTCCCCAGCTTAGGGGTGGTTTATTAAATAAGGAACACATTTACGGATTTCCACGGGAATCGTCTCAACTTGAGATGATTCCCGTGTTATTTTTATGCGGACCATACAGGCCCGGGTGTTGATGGGCTTCTGCTGGTCGAAGATGAAATTACCGATGCTGTAGTAGATGCGGTGGCCGTTGTAGTCCTCGATGGTCTGCAAGGTATGAGTGTGATGGCAGATGAGTACATCGGCACCGGCATCAATCAGTTGGCGGGCCTCCTTGCGCTGCTGGGGAACGGGTTTCAAAGTGTGTTCTCCACCCCAGTGAAGACTGATGATGATGTAGGCGTCAGGCTGTGACTGTCGTAAAAGGCTGATACGCTGACAAAGGGTGTCGACGCTTTCCTGACTGACACAGGGTTTGTCGGGCAAGAAGGAATAGTTTTCGAGCGTCAGCCGCAAAGAGGCAAACAACCATACTGGACGGGGATTATCGCAGATAAGCACAGGTTGGATGGCTTCTTCCATATTATTACCGGCACCAACGGGAACAATACCAGCCTTAAGAATGTTCTCACGGGTATCTACTAGTCCGGGCCTGTTCTGGTCGATGGAATGGTTGTTGGCTAAGTTAAGGTGGGTGATGCCATGCTCGCGGAGCACGGAGAGCCATTCCGGCTCAGCGCGGAAAACATATTTCTTGAAGTTGGGCTGGATGGTCTTGGTGGCAGGACACTCCAGATTGCCCACCACGTAATCAGACTTGCGGAATAGCGAATCGATGCCTTTCGAGAAAAGGTGCTCGATGCCGATATGCTCAATTCGTTGCCGGACCCCGCGGTCGAGCAGGATATCTCCGGTAAAGAGCACCTCTACGGTGTCTTTAAGTGAAGAGTGAAGAGTGTCTTTAAGTGAAGAGTGAAGAGTGAAGAGTGAAGAATCGGCTGCCGCCTTATTTGAGGCGGATATTGTGGCTGTTAATACGAATATCGTTATAACAGCTGGGAGGCAACATGTCGAAAAATGATTCTTCACTCTTCACTCTTAACTCTTCATTTAATCAGCAACCGGAACTATAGAAAATCTTCTCGTTGTCGAGTGATTTCCCATTGAGCGGGACAATGATTTCCTTCATCCACTCGGGAATACCTTTATTGGAATTGGTCTTCAATTGCTCCTGCCATTCCTCGTCGGTCAGACGTGGCGTGTCAAGAGCCTCATGGAATTCGCGATAGGAGAAGACAGCACCGCGAGTGAGATACAAGTAACCTTCAATCTCAACGACTACATAAATCTCATGGGCAGGTCCCACGGCCTCATAGACCACAGCCGGATTCGGGTTGTTGTCCGCATTTGCCGTATAGACATCGGCCACCAGAGCAATCTTCTTGTCTGCACCCTCCACGGCATCCCAACCGTTCAAATACTCGTCTTTCTGCTGAATTAAGTGCAGGGTGATGTATTCGAAGGCAGAGCCGATAGCCTCCACTTGGCGGTATTCTTCGTCGCTGAGGCGTTTTCCTGCCAGTTCCTTCTGACTGCAGTTGAGCAGGAATTCGGCCTTGTCGCGCAGTTCTTCAGTGCAACTCTTGCTCTTCTCTGTGGTGAGGTTGTATTTCTGTAACAAGGCATTAGTCGCATCAATCAGTTCGATAGCTTTCGTCCAATAAGCAATGTTTGGCTCCACATAACCGCGTGTGATAGGTTCTGGTACGCCATAGCCGCCGCATTCGGCACCAAACGGTTGTTTGGCATAGAGAATGGCATCGTGTTTCAGTTCTGCCCAGGAAGCCAGGGCGCTATTCAGCGTCTTCTTGTCCCATTGCTGCGTCTTCATAAAATAAGGTGCACCTTCCGGAACGGCCGTAATGTCTCGGGTTGAGGCTATCCAGCGGTTGGCCACACTGCAATTCCAGTCAATCTCCTTCATACGCTGTTTCATCCGCTGCAGATTCTCTTCATACTTGTTCCAGCGTTCCTGTTCGTTGAGTTCTTTCAGCAGGATGCGCTCCGCCGACTGTATGCCAATGGCGGCCAGCACATCAAGACCGGTAGGCTCAGGGCGCAACGTAGGCTTGCTGTCATAGTCGACCATCTCCTGCAACACCTCAGCATCAGGCTGATAACGCTGTGGAATCACGTTGAGTTTTACTTTGCTGGATGAAAGGAACTTAGGTTTGATGCGAGTCTGATTTTTATCTAATTCCTCGATGAATTGGCGTATTTTTGCAAGTTTCCTCTTCTTTTTAAGACAAGTCTCAAGCGGAAGATTCTGCTGTTTCATCAGTTGATACACTTGCATCAGTGAAACATTGTCTGTTTGCCCCATCAGGAAGGTTATGGGCTCATTCACGGCTTCGTAGAGTTGGCGTAGTTTGTCATTTTTGCCGATGACATCTGCAATGAGTAGTGCACTCTTCAGATACTTGGGCATCTCTGTGCCAAAGGGAGCACTTTGCAGCCACATCATTCCCATAAAGTAGCGTTTCAGGCTGTCTGAACGGGTATAATGCCCGCGTGGACGATAGGTGCTGTAGAAGTATTTTGGCATTTTGTTCTTAGGTGTATAGCCCAAAAACTCCGAATAAGTGATGCCGGCTTCTTTGACATGAGCGATTTCCTCAGCGACAGATTCAATGTAGGCTGCGGGTACTGTGAGCGACAGTTTCCCTGTGAGCAGAGCATGAGCAATGGCAAAGAAGGCCATGTCGTATTCGGCGGCAGCCTTTAATTCGGGATTCTTTGTCTGAAGGGCAATGTTGCTCATTTCCTGATGGACCGTTTTACTGAAATCAGTCATTACGGGAAGCAACCGCTGTTCTTCCACATCGCGTAACAGACAATCGAAATACATATGGAAAGCCTGTAGGAAAAGGTCGGTCGTAACGAAGTTCGGGAAATTGTGGTAGTCGTTCCGCTCATAAACGTGGAAAAGCTGGTCGTTTTCACCCGGCACTATTGCAAACCCTTGTCGCGAAAGGGCTTTTTGCAGGCGTTCGTCAAAAGTGGTGAGCTGGAAAGGATTCACGATATTGGCGATGTTTACCAATTGTCCGTCGGCATGAGGGAAGTTGTTGGCTTTCAGTTCATCCTCACGTGCCTTCAACTTGGTCATAAAGGCTTGCTCTTCCTTGGTGTAACTGATGGGAGCCATTTTCTTTTGATTCGCGTTCTTTTCTCCGTTTTCATCGTACTCCTCACTGTCCCAGAACCGTTCTTCCAGCACCTTTTCGTACCATGAAGTACTGCCAAAGATGCCGCGAAGGTCAGCATTCATAAAGCAGTAACCTTGGCGGGCGGAAAAAGCGTTGCGAAGAATGCGAAGATCGCTGAGACTGTAGCTGGAGATGTCTTGATTGAGATCTATCTTTCCATTGAGTTTCTCCACATCCAGACGTGAAAGGTTCAGTTGTTGAGCACTTGCTCCCAAAGTTAGGAGCAGAAATGTAATGATTAAACTGTTTTTCATTTGGGTCTATAGTTTTATGTTTTACTTTGTTCCGATAATCGTCTTATTCTCTGAAAATTTTCAAGGCATCTTCACGTGTGACATTCTTTGCAAGGAACCGATGGAAGCGCATGCCGAAATGCTCCCATTTGTATTCTGCCACGACATACAGTTTGTCGTTAGTGGTTTCCAAACTGCGGACAACGCCGTTTATATAACGGAAATCCTGAAGGATACCCCCTAAGCGTGTCCCCAGCCAAAGAGGTCTCACGTAGCCTTTGTAGTTCTTGAAGATAAAGAGTCGCCGGCCTGACTTTGGGTCGTAACGGGTGGCCTTTATGACGCCTACCAATGCGTCTGTCCTGCCGTCACCATCCACGTCTCCTGTCTGGAACTGATAGACGGGATAGGGCAGTTTCCATCGGTTCACTTGTTCCTTGTCCCTTAACTCAAGATAGTAGAGTGTGTCGTTCACCTGTCGGAGTGAGAAGACGGCACTGTCGGCTTTTTCCTCAGCTGTTGCAAGTAGCACAAAAGGCATACTGAACAGCAGGATGGTTGTCAGTATGCCCTTTGTCATATAGTTGGCTTTTTAGAGTAAACTTTGAATCTCTGCGTCCAAATCCTTAATCTGAACGTCACGCTTATGAAGCAGATTTTCGCGGTTCAGAATGTAGAAGGTCGGGATATTCTGGATGTTAAAGGTCCGCATGAGTGAGGAGTTGATGCCCTCTGGATCACGCACGCAAACCCACGGCAGGGCAGCCGTTTGCTGTTTCCAGAAATGTTCGTCAGGATCGACGCTGACCTGATAGATCTCGAATCCTTGCGCATGATATTTGTTATAAAGTTCACGCAGTTTCATGATACGTGCTGTGCTCTCATCAGTGGCAAAAGCGTGGAAATCGAGCATTACCACCTTGCCTTTCAGGTCACTCAGTTTGCTCATCTGGCCCTTATTGTTTACGAGGGTAATGTCAAGTCTACCTGAAGTGTCCACCTTGCTGAGATCGATTTTCATGTTCTGCTTATTCTCAATGATACGCACATTCTTCATGCCCTCTATGGCAATGTTATGAAGATTCTGACCACGCACGGCATTGGGATAGTTGGTGTCCCATGAGGTGGCTACGGCAGCAAAAGCCTTGATGTCCTCCTTGCTTTCGCGCGGATTGAAAATCAACATGTTGCCCAGTGTTTGGAACAAGGCGAAATAACTGCTTGCCTTCATCGGATCCTTGTAGATGAAGTTCTTCTTCACGTCATCCTTGTACGCTTCCACCACTTTCTGAATGCTGTCGCTAGTTGCTTCCATACCCATCTGCGTATTCTGCTGGATAGCCAGCACACGGTTGTAGAGATCGATATTCTTCAGAGAGAGTGTTTTGATGGTCTCGCAGTTTTCTGAACCTTCCACAGTGTAACCTGTTGCCATGGTAGGATATTGTGCCTTCACGCTGATGGTCTCCGTGGAATCCACACTCAGTGAAATAAACTGGTTGGCAATGCGCAAGCGATAGAATTCTGGAGCTTCAGGGCGCTCCTCAGAGAATTCAAAACTGCCCGTTTCATCGAGTTTGACAGAATCAACGGCTACAGGACCGTCGAGTGAAATGTTTTCCAGATAGAGAATGGAATCCTTGGCTTCCGTGATGGTTCCGTTGATGTGGAATTTTTCCTTGGAACATGAAGCCAGTGCAAGTGCTACCGCGAAGAGTACGGCGCCTTTCATCATTGTCTTTTTCATTTATGGTTTTGTTTAGATGTTTCTTGCATGAGTAATTTGCATGCAAAGTTAGTGTAAACGAATGGAAAAACCAAATTTTAGCTCCAAATAAGCGAAAAAACCAAAAAAAAGAAAAAATCTTCATACTTCATGCATCATTCTACATTTTAATATGTAACTTTGCACGATTTTTTATATAAAGATGTTTTTTATTTAAGATGAACGTAATTACGAAAACAGTTCAATTGCCTGATGGAAGAACCATCAGCATTGAAACCGGGAAAGTTGCAAAACAGACCGACGGTTCGGTCATGCTCCGCATGAACAACACCGTACTGCTCGCAACTGTTTGTGCAGCAAAGGATGCAGTTCCCGGAACCGATTTTATGCCTTTGCAAGTTGATTATCGCGAGCAGTATGCTGCCGCCGGCCGTTTCCCTGGTGGATTCACCAAGCGCGAAGGCAAAGCTTCTGATAACGAAATCCTTACCTCACGTCTGGTGGACCGTGTGCTCCGCCCGCTTTTCCCTGCTGACTATCATGCAGAGGTGTTTGTGAATGTGATGCTTTTCTCTGCCGATGGCGTTGATCAGCCCGATGCCCTTGCCGGTTTCGCTGCTTCCTGCGCCCTGGCAGTTTCGGATATCCCCTTCGAGTGCCCCATTTCTGAGGTTCGCGTAGCCCGTATCAA
>CACZVX010000086.1 GCA_902784755.1 uncultured Prevotellaceae bacterium | reverse complement strand
ATACGCAGATGGTGCTTGTGAGTTGCATGACTAACAAGGCAAGCTTGAAATATTGGCAGGCAACTGATACGTTCCGCATTACTAAAGAGTTGTGGGTAACGGTACCTTCTGAATGGGAGAAAAAGCGTTTAGATTTTGTTAATATGGATTCTGTAAGCACGCGTATGCGCATGGTGCAGATGCTAGGCCTGCCACCTTCGAGCAATTATGAGGTGGTCATCGAGTTCTATGTGGATGCAAAGGCTTTGTTCCGTCCCTCTCGTGATCCTGAAATAACTGATAATGTGGCACAGCTTGAATACCCCGCAAATGTTTCTGCTCAGCATCGTGACTGGTTTGAATATCAGTTGTCAATGTCTTATCAGCCAGGTAATGCTTATCCTTGGACGCAGTTAGGCTATACTTACGATTGGCATCAGCCGGTGACGAATTCAAATATTGGCCTGAGTGAATTTATTGCTTCGAATGGTGCTTTGTCAAAGATAAAACGTATCATAGGCTGCAAACAGTTTATCGAAGGCATCTATCAATGATGTCTCGACTATGGCTACGACAATGACCTTATAAAGGGTTAAGCGTCGCGTTGCGACTGTTTAAGCGTCCTTCGGACTGTTTAAGCGCTGCTTCGCAGCTGGTTAAGGATCTCTGCGAACTCTGTTGACACTATGTGAGGATAAAAACTTCACGTAGAGTGGATAGAGTACGCAGAGTAATATACAAGCGGAAAAGAAATGAAAAATCAACTTTTCCAGAACTTTTTTTTGTTTTTTGAAATATATCACTTATCTTTGCAAAAACAATATATACTATTAGTCATGCAAACGACAACGACAACCGAGCAGGTTTTGCTATCTCTACCTGATGTGGATTTGGGCTTTCTTCGCGCTTTGTCGAAGAAAATGGGGTGGCAGATGAAGCGTCAACGCAAGAGTGGATTAGAAAAGGCTCTTGATGACGTCAAGGCTGGTCGTGTGTATGAAGCAAAGAGTGTAGATGATTTGTTGGACCAACTCAACAAATGAAATATATTGTTAGATTTTCCGGACAGTTTAAGAAGTCCTTTAAACTTTGTAAGCGACGTGGATATGACATGTCGCATTTGGAAACTGTAATTCGTATTTTGTCTGAAGAAGGTCAATTGCCTGTTGAGTATAAACCTCATATTCTTTCGGGTAAATATGCTGGTATTTGGGAATGTCATGTGGAACCAGACTGGCTCCTTCTTTGGACACAGAATGATAAAGAACTTATTTTACTTTTGCTCGATACTGGAACTCATTCAGACATTTTCTGAATAAGAATATGATTTAACTGAACACATTTTGAGCCCCTTTGTAAGGGGTCAAGCGCTGCTTCGCAACTGTTTAAGCGTCCTTCGGACTGTTTAAGCGCTTCGCTGTTTAAAGAGCGATGACGATGACTTTTCTTGCAATTTTTATAAGAAAAGTGGGGAAATGTTTGGAAAATTGCGGAAAAGTTCGTACCTTTGCAGCCGTTCAGTGGAATGTGGAGCTCGAAAGAGTTCCACATTTTTATTTAAACTTATCGTATGATTGACAAAAACATCGTAAAGAATTTGGTTGAACAGTGGCTCGAGGGTAAGGATTATTTCCTCGTAGGCATTGAGATTAACAGTGACAACAAGATTGTTGTGGAAATTGACCACGCTGACGGCGTATGGATTGAGGACTGTGTGGAACTGAGCCGTTTCATTGAGGATCATCTCGACCGTGAGCAGGAAGACTATGAATTGGAGGTAGGCTCTGCCGGACTGGGACAGCCTTTCAAGGTGGAGCAGCAGTACCATAACTTCGTGGGTAAAGAAGTGGAGGTGCTCGACGGAGACGGAAAGAAATACAAAGGTGTGCTGAAGAGTGTCAGCGGCCGCGACTTCACGGTGACTACTTCGGAAAAGGTGAAGGTGGAAGGCAAGAAGCGCCCGCAGCTTCAGGAAGTGGATCGCGCGTTCAGCATGGACGGCGTGAAATATTGCAAGTATTTGATTTCGTTTAAATAAAGAGACCCTCTAAATCCCCCTTAGAAGGGGGACTTCCTGAGAAAGAGCCCTTTGGGAGAACACAGAATTTTTCGCTTACGCTCAACAACTCGTCACAAAAGAACACAGACATTGGGCTGGAATATAGTTGCAGGAAACAAAAATCACAAAATAAGAATCTCTTTTCTGTGAATTTCGATAGTTAGCGAGAAAGGTTATAAACCTGTGAATTTTGTGTTATAATACAGAAATAGTAATAATAAAAATATAAGAAATGGCAACAAAGAAAGAAGAGAGCATTAGCATGCTCGACGCCTTTAAGGAGTTTACACAGGACAAGAACATCGACCGTACCACTTTGGTGAGCGTGCTGGAAGAGAGCTTCCGCAACGTGATTGCCAAGATTTTCGGTTCTGATGAGAACTTCGACGTGATTGTGAACCCTGACAAGGGTGACTTTGAGATTTACCGTAACCGCACGGTTGTTCCCGACGGTGAGGTAGAGGATGAGAACAAGGAGATTTCACTGTCAGACGCCCGTAAGATTGAGGACGACTATGAAGAAGGTGAGGAAGTGTCAGAAATCGTTGACTTCACGAAGTTTGGTCGCCGTGCTATCCTGAACTTGCGTCAGACATTGGCTTCTAAGATTCTGGAACTGGTACACGATTCCTTATATAATAAGTATAAGGATCGCGTGGGACAGGTTATCTCTGGTGAGGTTTATCAGGTGTGGAAGCGCGAGGTGCTGCTTGTGGACGATGAGAACAACGAACTTATCCTGCCCAAGAGTGAGCAGATTCCCAACGACCAGTATCACAAGGGTGAGACCATCCGTGCCGTGATTCATCAGGTGAACAACGAGAACAACAACCCGAAGATTATCCTGAGCCGTACCAGTCCCGTGTTCCTGGAGCGTCTGCTTGAGGCCGAGGTTCCCGAGATTGCCGACGGTCTGATTACCGTGAAGCGCATTGCCCGTATGCCGGGTGAGCGTGCAAAGATTGCCGTGGAGAGCTATGACGAGCGCATTGACCCCGTAGGCGCCTGTGTCGGTGTGAAGGGTAGCCGCGTGCATGGTATTGTCCGTGAACTGAACAACGAGAATATCGACGTAATCAACTACACGGCCAATACGAAACTGTTTATCCAGCGTGCACTGAGTCCTGCTAAGGTTTCGAGCATTAACATCGATGAAGAGAACCACAAGGCTGAGGTTTATCTGCAGCCCGAGGAGGTTTCACTGGCTATCGGCCGTGGTGGTCTGAATATCAAACTGGCTTCCATGCTGACAGAGTACACCATCGACGTATTCCGTGAGGTTTCCGATACAGAGGCCGACGAGGATATCTATCTGGATGAGTTCTCTGACGAAATCGACCAGTGGGTGATCGATTCCATCAAGGCTATCGGTCTCGACACAGCTAAGCAGGTGCTGAATGCTCCCCGTGAAATGTTGGTGGAGAAAGCCGATCTTGAGGAAGAGACTGTTGACCAGGTGCTCAATGTGCTGAAGGCAGAGTTTGAGGGTTAGATAATTAGCAATGAGTAATGAGTAATGAGTAATTATGATTACTTCTGTTATTCTGTCTTTGCAGCCTGCATAGCTGGCTATATCCGATCTCAAGTGTAATCATAATTATTAATTATTAATTACTAATTTCTCATTAAAATAGTAACATGAGTATAAGATTAAATAAAGCAATTCGTGAATTGAACATAGGACTTCAGACGGCAGTGGAGTTCCTGGAGAAAAAGAGTCACCTGGGTGAGGTGAGAGCCGACCTGAGCTTCAAACTGAACGACGAGCAGTATGATGCGCTTCGCGAGCAGTTCCAGAAGGACAAGGAGGTACGCACCCAGGCGGAGAAACTGTTCCAGAAGCATCCGAAGGAGAAGAAGAAACCTGCGGAGCCACAGAAGGTGGAAAAGGCTACGACGGAGTCGGAAGCCAAAGCCCAGCAGTATAAGCCGTTGGGCAAGATTGACCTCAGCGCGTTCGGTAAGAAACCTGCCGAGCCCGCCAAGCCTGCAGAGAAACCCGTGAAAGAAGAGCCGAAGGCTGCTGCCGTGAGCCCGAAGCCGGAGATGAAGGAGCAAGTAGCAAAGAACAATGGGCCAGAGGTCGCTCAAGAGCCCGAAGTTGCTCAGGAGCAAGGAGCAAAGAGCAAGAAGCAAGAGATTGCTCAGAAGCCCGAAGTCTCTCAGGAGCCAGAAGCAAAGAGCAAGGGGCTGGAGCCTGTAGCTGAAAAGCCTGCAGAACCTGTTGTTGAGGTAGAGGCAGAGCCCGCAGCACCTGTAGAAGAAGCTCCTGTGGAGCCTGCAGCTCCCGAGGTGTTCACATTGAAGAGTGAGCAAAAGGCTGCCCCCAAAGTAAACGTATTGGGTAAGATTGACCTTGACGCCATTAACCAAAGCACCCGTCCGAAGAAGAAATCGAAGGAAGAGCGCCGCAAGGAACGTGAGGAGAAGGCTGCCCAACAGAACGGAGAGAAGAAGAAGCGTCAGCGCATCCGTAATGAGCGTGTTGACATTGAGGCTGCCGGAAAGCAGGTTGCTGGAAAGCAGGACAAGAAGAACAATGGCAACAACCAGCAACAACAGGGTGGCAAGAACAATAAGAAGAATAAGAAACGCAACCAGAAGCCGCTGGAGGTAGATGATGAGGCAGTAGCACGCCAGGTAAAGGAAACATTGGCCCGTCTGACCAACAAGCAGAACCAGAATAAGAAGGGAGCCAAGTACCGTAAGGAGAAGCGCGAAGCTGTGCAGGAGCAGATGGCCGAACAGGCTGCAGCTGCTTCCGCAGAGAGCAAGGTGCTGAAACTGACGGAGTTTGTGACCGTTTCAGAACTGGCTACGATGATGAACGTCGGTGTGAACCAGGTCATCGGTACCTGTATGTCGATTGGTATCATGGTAAGTATCAACCAGCGTCTGGATGCTGAGACTATCAATATCGTGGCCGATGAGTTCGGTTTCAAGACCGAATACGTGAGTGCTGAGGTGCAGAACGCCATTACCGAAGAGGAGGATGACGAGAACGATCTGGTTTCACGTGCTCCGATTGTCACCGTGATGGGTCATGTGGACCATGGTAAGACTTCTTTGCTCGACCATATCCGCAACACCAACGTGATTGCCGGTGAGGCCGGTGGTATCACACAGCACATTGGTGCCTACAACGTAACACTCTCCGACGGTCGTAAGATCACCTTCCTGGATACTCCTGGTCATGAGGCCTTCACGGCTATGCGTGCCCGTGGTGCTCAGGTGACGGATATCGCCATTATCATCATTGCTGCCGACGACAGTGTGATGCCTACCACGAAGGAGGCCATCGCCCATGCACAGGCCGCTAACGTGCCGATGGTGTTTGCCATTAACAAGATTGACAAGCCCGGTGCAAACCCCGACAAGATCCGTGAGGATCTGGCCAATATGAACCTGCTCGTGGAAGAGTGGGGCGGTAAGTACCAGTGTCAGGAAATCTCCGCCAAGAAAGGTATTGGCGTGGATGAACTGCTGGAGAAGGTGCTGCTGGAGGCCGAGATGCTCGACCTGAAGGCTAATCCTAACCGCAAGGCTATGGGTAGCATCATTGAGAGTTCGCTCGACAAGGGCCGCGGTTATGTGTCCACGGTGCTGGTGAGCAACGGAACCTTAAAGGTCGGTGATGTCGTGGTGGCTGGAACCAGTTTCGGACGTATCAAGGCCATGTTCAATGAGCGTAACCAGCGCATTGAGAAGGCAGGTCCTGCAGAACCCGCTATCATCCTTGGTCTGAATGGTGCTCCAACGGCTGGTGACACTTTCCATATCATGGAAACGGAGCAGGAAGCCCGCGAGATTACCAACAAGCGTCTGCAGCTGCAGCGTGAACAGAGTCTGCGCACGACAAAGACCCTTGGTCTGGACGATATCTCACATCGTATTGCCCTTGGTGAGTTCCATGAACTGAACATTATCGTGAAGGGTGATACCGACGGTTCAATTGAGGCTCTCTCAGATTCGTTCATCAAACTGTCAACCGAGAAGGTGCAGGTGAATGTTATCTCGAAGGCTGTAGGTCAGATTTCAGAGAACGATGTCATGCTGGCTTCGGCTTCCGATGCTATCATCGTAGGTTTCCAGGTGCGTCCTTCTGCCGAGGCCCGTAAGGCTGCCGAGCGTGAAGGTGTGGAAATCAACACCTATTCTATTATCTATGATGCCATTGACGAGGTGAAGTCCACTATGGAAGGCATGCTCGACAAGGTGATCAAGGAACAGGTGACCGGTGAGATCGAGGTGAAGCAGGTGTTCAAGATTTCCAAGGTGGGTACTGTGGCCGGTGGTCTGGTAATCGACGGCAAGGTGCACAACAAAGACAAGGCCCGTGTGGTTCGCGACGGTATTGTGGTCCACACCGCCAACATCGGTGCCCTGAAGCGCTACAAGGATGATGCCAAGGAAGTGGCAACAGGCTTGGAGTGCGGTATCTCACTGGTGAACTTCAACGATATCCAGGTAGGTGATATCATTGAGACGTTCACGGAGATTGAGGTGGAACAGAAACTGTAAGAATGTCGAAAAAGCGCAAACTTCGTCCCTTCTACCGACGACTGACACGATGGATTGGTCTTTCCCAATTCATCGTGATGGCGCTGGCTTCCTTTCTCATCTATAGGATTGCTGAGGAAGTAATAAAAGAAGAGGAGTTCGATCTGTACGAGAAGAGCCTGAAGGTTACCAAGAAGGATGTCAGGCGCGTTCTCTCCGATGTCTATGTAGGAACTACTAACCACGTGCCGGAAATTGAGGAGAACCTCGATCATCCTGACAAGTTGTATGACATCATGCAACGGATGGTGGAGTTGAATCCTCAAATCCGTAGTTGTGCACTTAGTTTCATTGCTGACTATTATCCGCAGAAGGGACACTGGTTTTGTCCGTATGCGGTTAGAGATGAAGACGGCAACGTTGTGCGAAAATCTGTTGGAGGTGTCAACAACGACTATCTGAATGCCGAATGGTTCACCCAGGCTCTCAATGCCAAAGAAGGCTACTGGTCAAAACCGTTCTTTGAGTTCAAAGATTCCGTTAAACCGTTGGTCGCCTATCTCGTTCCCATTCGCAACAAGCAGGGAAAGACGGTCGCCATTCTCGGAGCCGACATGTCGCTCTACAAGTTCAGCGGCAGACTGATGAAAGGGCTGAGTCTCATAGGTGACACGGCTCATGTCAGTTACAGAGGAATTCAGGAAGAAGACGATGGTTCTGAAACACAGAATTCCAATAGTTTCAGGACTTTGAAAGAGCAACTGGGAAGTTTTTACTTCATTATCGACCATGACGGCACCTATATAGCCCATCCTGATAGCGATTATGTCATCAAGAGGAACTATTTCGAGTTGGCTAAGGCAACGAGCGACACCCTCGATGATTATGTGGGCCGTCAAATGGTGGCTAGAAAAGAAGGCATCTTCAAAGACAAAGAAGGTGATGTATGCCATTTCGACTTCTTCGATTTTGAGCGTTCCGAAGTCTATATGTTCTATATGCCTATTGAACATACGAACTGGTCTATTGCATTGGCTGTGGTAAGATACTCGATCGACGCCCTTGCCATCGGATTCGGCTTTATCTTCCTGATATTGGTAGGTCTCGCTCTATTGGTCGTGCGCTTTGTGGGTAGGTTTGTCGCTAAGCGTGTTACCAGGCCGCTGGGGCTGCTGGCTGCATCGGCTAATGAGGTGGCGAAGGGAAATTTCAATGCACCTTTGCCTAAGTTGAAGCATTACGACGAGGTTCGCCTGTTGCGCGATTCTTTCGAGGAAATGCAGCATTCCCTGACAGATTATATCGACGAACTCAAGGAGACAACGGCCTCGAAGGCAGCTATAGAGAACGAGTTGAAAGTGGCCCATGACATTCAGATGTCGATGCTGCCCAAGACTTTCCCGCCTTATCCTGAGAGAAACGACATCGACATCTTTGGTTCGCTTACGCCTGCCAAGGATGTAGGAGGCGACTTTTTCGACTTCTTTATCCGCGATGAAAAACTCTTCTTCTGTATCGGCGACGTCTCAGGCAAGGGTGTTCCTGCCTCTTTGGTGATGGCCATGACGCGTTCACTCTTCCGCAACGTCTCCCTCCATGTGTCAGAGCCCGACGTCATCGTTAAAGCACTTAACACGGCAGTATGCGAAGGCAACGAAAAGAGCATGTTTGTCACCCTCTTCATGGGTGTACTTGATTTGCAGACGGGCATGCTCCACTATTCAAATGCAGGTCACCTTTTACCACTGGTGATCGGACAAGAAGTCAGCCGGCTACAGTGCGATGCCAATTTGCCCATAGGTGTGATAGCCGAATGGCACTACACACAGCAGACGGTGCAATTGGAAGGAAAAACCACACTGTTCCTCTATACCGACGGTCTCAACGAGGCCAAGGACAGCATGCAAGCTCAGTTTGGCCTGCAGCGCATCATGCGCTTGGCGGAGTCGCTGGTAGCTAAGGATACCTTAGAGCCTTCTGTTGTCGTCGGTGAGATGAAGGCGGCAGTCAACCATTTTGTCGATGATGCTGAGCAAAGCGACGACCTGACG
>CACZVX010000085.1 GCA_902784755.1 uncultured Prevotellaceae bacterium | reverse complement strand
ACGCCAGCGCCCCGCTTTCAGCAGCGTATTGTTCTCATCGAACCATCCGCTTTGCGAAACATAGAACAGCACATCACCGTCTTCCACCCATACGTTCATGCCCACGTCAAAGCCGCCGCAAGGCATAGACTCCGACGAGTTCCGGCTCTGCGTGGTCCACACATAATCCTTGGGCTTATAATCGGCTGCGGATGCAGTCGAAAGAACTAGGATTTCTATAATAACTAGGAATCCTAGAATAGTTTTATGTTTGATTCTTACCATGAGTCGCTTCTAAAAGAACTGACAGGCAGTCCGTCATGCATCAAGTCACCCTGTGCCCAGTCTTTCCAGGCATAACGTACAGCCACGGGTTTCTTTACCTTTTCGCTCTTCATGTACAGGCGGTTGCGGGATATCCATGCCTCGGCTTTGTGGAATACCCGATCTTCACCGGCGATTTCGTAAAGGCCTTGAGTAGGCTTGCCGTTTTCAAAATAGACCCATTCCTTCGAACGGTCGAAAGAAACCACGGCAGTATCGTTCTGAAATTCCACGTTGGCATAAGTGGCAAAATCGGGCAATCCTTTCGTTTGATAGGTATTGGCCAGGGCCAGAAGTGCCAGCCGTTGTCCGGCTTCTTGTTTCTTTCGTGGGTGAATGCCGTATTCCAGTCCTGCATCCATCAGGCACGCCATCCTGCTATTGGAAATAATCTTCTCAGCGATTAGTTGTTGTTCGCGCAGATATTGGCTGCCGCTCCAGTCAATCAATGAGTAATCATAGGGAGCTATCTGACAGTAATAGAATGGGAATTCTCCCTGCTGCCAGTCGCTGCGCCATCCGTCCACCATCCGTTTCATCAGTTTTGCATAATAAGAATAGCGTGGCACATTATCCTCACCTTGGTACCAGATTACACCGCGCATGGCATAACCGATGAGCGGTTTAAGTTGACCGTTGTAGAGAGCTGATGGACAGCGTTGGTGCAGTTTATTCACCATTCCATCGGTTATGGGGAAAGATATCTCAGGATAGTACTTCGGCCATTCAGCCTTGATACTATCTTCTTCCAACCATTCGCGGGCCATCCAGGCCTCACAGGAAGAGCCTCCGTAGGAAGTGACGATGAGGCCAACGGGTACGTCTAAATAGTTTTTCAGGGACTTCCCAAAGTAATAGGCTGTTGCCGAAAAGTCGCGCACGGAAGCTGCATCGGCAGAATCCCATTGCCCCGTCACATCGTTTTGATACAGAGCTTTAGGATTGCGCTTCACTGTGAAGAACCGTATCTTTTCATCTTTACAGTTAAGCAGTTCTTCCGTGGTGCCTGCTACGGGTTGTCCTTTGAAACCTTTCATCTGCATTTCCATGTTCGACTGTCCCGAGCAGATCCAAACTTCTCCGATCAATATGTTGCTGAGCCGTTTCTGCTGTCCGTCATTGAAGGTAATCTCGTAAGGGCCTCCTGCTGTTGGAGTCGTCACACTCATTTCAAAACGTCCGTCCTTGTTGGTGGCAGCCGTGTAGTGTTTGTTATCCCATGAAGTAGTTACGGTTACGTTCTTTTTAGAGGACCATCCCCAAAGACGGGCAGTCGTCTGCTGTTGTAATACCATGCCATTACTGAAAAAAGCAGGTAGTTTCACTTCGGCATTCACCGATAATAAACCAAAGATAGCGCAGAAAACGCAGGTGATTCTTTTCATATCCAAATATCTCATTTTCTTATTTTCTTAATAACTCATTTTCTTATTTGTCAACAATCAGTGTAATCGGCCCTAACAGTCCTGCAGGCAGAAGCCTGTCGCTCTTCCTACGGTATTTGGCATTTGTCCAGATACCTTTAAAGGGAGCCTGTCCTTTGTCGTTGCCCATCAGGGCATTGGCCCACGTGTTGGTAATCACAATCCTTATCTGATGTTCCTTTTTCTTTTTCAAGGCTTGTGTAATTTCAAGCCGATAGGGAGCTGTCCAGGCAATACCGCAATCATTACCGTCCACATAGACGTGCGCGATGTCGTGAACTTGATTCAGTTCAATCCATACACGTTTGTCAGAACTCACTTTCAAGGGGAAACCAGCTTCGTAGGTAGCACTACCAGAATAGTATTTAATCTCTTTTCGGGGAGAAGAGGACCAGTCAAATAACTGGTCAGTTGACATGGTCACACCGTTATTGTTGAAACGGATGCGCCATGTGGCAATGATATCCTGTCTTTCAGCATTATAGTCTGGTTCGTGGGGCAACAATTCAATGCTTTCCTTAAAGGAATTGGAACGGATAATAATCAGTGAACCGTAAGGATAGAGCGTGATGTCAGCACCGTTGCGACCATCTATGTTGTCGCAGAGAACCGCGTCATAACGCCCTGTCATCGGATCATATAGGAAAAGTGTATTGGCTTTTTCCCGTAAAGAGAAACGGAAAGTGCGCTTTTGGTCTGACTGATTAGCCAGGAAATAGATATCCTGTTCGTTATCTTTGCGGTGAGTATAGGCAATATCTTTGGGAAGTTCAACATCGCGCGAAAGGCCAAATTTTGAAAAGTCATCTTCTTTATAGGGTTGCTCAACGACGATGACACCTGCTTTCCGGAAGATTTCAATCTTATCACGGACTTCCTTTGAGAGTTCTTTTCCTCCCGAAATCATTGGAATAACCAGCACGCGATAACGCATACCACTGGGCAGTTCGATAAAACCGTCGTCAGTAGCTTTTGCCAGATTCAGCAGAACGTCACGGTTCATGGAGTCGTATTGGTAGCCGTTTAGTGCATTTACCCAGTCGCGGGTGTCCACAATGCCCGCTGAGTGATGAACGCCTACCGGACTCTCCTCCATGGGATTGCCTGCATTCATGAGTCTCTTGGCTTCCGATTCCACACGTTCTTTTCCGAAAATTCCAGGAAGCATGGGTACTAACCGTTCGGGGAGAACGGCTCGGGATGGTATCTCCTCACCTGTGAATACAGCAATATCGGCCACGGGGAAACCTTTCTGCAGAAATTCCTGACAACGGGTGATGTAATCCACTAAGCCCTTGGCTTCCGGCATCCAGGTTTGGTCACGCTGGAAGAAAAGCCCGATTCCATCGAGGGTCATGCCCGGACGACGGTCCGTCCATGGGTTGTGGGTAAAGACATGGAAAAACAAGCGGTTCATACCCAGCGCAAAATTACGGTCGAGTAGGGGTTTGATGCTGGCGGGTGTCTCATCCCAGACACCGCGAACTTCGGTGAATCCCTCAGCCTGTACCAACTGTTTCCCATAGATATGGGCACCACTGATGGCATCTAGCATATCGTTTGGCTTGTCGTGCGTGGGTGAGTTTAGCCAATATTCGCCCATGGGCACATCCACGTATTTGTAATGTTCCATGCCGTCGCTGACCATCGTCGGGGCTACGCTTTCACTACTGAGTGAGACACCGTAATCACGAGCTTTCTGGGCCACGGTTGCGAAAAATACCTCATGGAGAAGTTCGTTGATGGTACGACGGATGTCGCGCAGTACTTCATCGCTTTTGACTGCCGATTCAATGGGAATACCAATCATGACGGGTAGCCAAGGTATCAGATCGTAGCCGCGACGGACTTTGAACTCCTGCGCAAAGTTGCGACTCCAGTTCTGTGAACCGCACTCCCATGAGTCAACGTGCAGATATTTCACAACGTCGGCATGGGGACGCTGCTTAAACAAGCCAAACCATGAGTCTACCTGCTTGCTGACGGCTTCGCTGGAGAACTTGTCGCACTCCAAACCCTTTGCTCCGCCTGCCGTGGCATTGGTATAGCCTGTAGAAGTATGGCCAATACGCACGATACGATATGCGGTGGACGGGGTGTCTGTGGACAGAAGGGCATAGTTTGTCACACTGTCTCCCTCAAGGACTAACTGAACGATATCCTGTTGTTTCCAACAAATATTATCCGGCAATTCGTTGGTGTCGGCTTCTGGGGCAATGCGCCATACGTAGCCTGCCTTCCCCTCCCAATTGTCGATACGCGGCTGACTTTGGAAAACAGCGTTCTTCAGTCCTAATCGGGGACGCCACTTGGCAGCATCCAAGTCTTCACTGCCAGGTTCCGTTCCTTCAGGTGTCCACGACAGACGCCAGTAACGGGCCTTTGTGGGAGTGAAGGCAAAGGTGGTGTTATAGTCATAGTTCTGCCATCCCTGACGTGGCGGAACCAGTTGTTTTACCAATCGGAAGTTAGTGCCGTCGTCACTGACTTCAACAGCCATGCGCTGTGCCTGCATATTGGTTCCGTTGGCGGCAATTTCGATATTGCTAAACAGGCGGGATGTACCGAAGTCAAACTGAATCCATGCAGGTTCGGAAGCCGTGAAGATTCCCTTGTCATTGCGCGTCATCGTGGGAGACAATTTGAGTAGCGGCACTTTCTTAAAGTCACGCTGCAGGTCAAACTGATCAGGGAAGGGGTGGGAATCCTTGCGCTTCAGTGGGATGGCAAAGGTGGCAATATCCTCGTAATAGCCTTCGTAGCCTTGTGGACGTGGAAGCTTCAGACCGTCTTGCTGGTTAATCAGTTGTGAGAGTTGTCCTACCACGATGGTATCTGAATAAACCACTTTCTGCATCGATTCCTCGGGTGAAATCCATGGGCCACCGGCCAAGGCAAAACCGTCGCAGATATGGATACCCATCTGCAGACCCAAAGAGTCAGCCTGCTGGAAAGCGTAGTCAACCATCTCCCAAAAATGGGGCGACAGTGCTTCGGCCCATTTTCCCCCTTGGGGAGGATTTTGAGGAGCTCCTTTATCGTTGGTTCCCCGGATAGGCATCAGGTAACAGCCGCCCAGTCCGATGTCTTTCATGCATTTCAAGTCGGCCTTGATGCCGTCCTTTGAAACGGCACCGTACATCCAGTACCAGAAAGTCCAGGGGGACTGGGTGTTGGTATCTGCTTTCACACCCGTCGAAACAAAACACAAAAGCAGCATTAATATCATTTCTCCCCCCCTCCTTAGAAAGGAGGGGCTGGGGGTGGTTGATAAGCTCGATATAGAGGTAGTTGTCTTACTCATAACAATTCGTCAATATGGTATCCCTTTAATATTTCTTTTTTCTCAGCAAAGTGCAGAATGCTGTCGATAATACCCTGAGCATTATTAAAAACCACATCATTATGGTATCTAAGAACAGATATACCATTCTGGTTCAGAAATTGGGTTCTTATCATATCACGTTCGTAGGCCATAGGGGTATTGTGAACTTCACCATCCAATTCTATACCGAGTTTGATTTCTGGGCAATAGAAGTCAAGAATAAATTCTCCTACACTATGCTGCCTTCTGAACTTTAATCCTTCCACTTGACTTTTCTTTAAAAATTGCCAAAGGGAGATTTCCGCAGGAGTGGCTGTTTTTCTCAGCCCCTGACGCAGGTCCTTTACATCTGTGAGATTGTTTACTTTTTCTTTGTGCAGCATGATGCAGTTTTAATTAGATTTAGCAACCATCACTATTACCTTGATTTATCAACCACCCCTGGCCCCTCCTTTCTAAGGAGGGGGAATGGTTACTCAAAGTGCAGGATGGTGTTGATACGACCTTTACCCTTACTCCAGTAGGGCTGGGCCGAGGGACCGTTGAGGTCGGTGGTGTTCACCTTGTTGCGCACGGCGGGGATGGCCTTGAAGATGCCGATTCCCGTTTCGGGCAGGGTATAGAGAATATGGTCACGACCGTCGCGCGGGGTATAGACGCCCACCTTGTCGTTCATAAGCTCCAGTCCGAACTGACCTTCTTGCGTGGTGAATTTCATCCAGGAGACATTTGAGAAATAGCCCTTGAATTCGGGATATTCCCACGACTCTCCGGGAATGGGGTCGTTATAGTCGTTGCTCCACAGGCCAACCTGCGGACCTTCCATGCGGTTCTGCCAGACGCGATAGGGACCTTTTCCTACCCATTGCTTCGACTTCATCATCTGCTCGGGATAGTCGAAACAGACGCCCAACAGGTCAACCACTCCGTTAAAATAGTAATCTACATTCATGTACGCTCCACCGTCGCTGAGGAATCGCCAGGTAACCGTCTGGATAGAACCGTGACGGTAGTTGGCCACCAAAGTGCTGTCGCTAACGGTGAAACCGTCGAAAACTCCCTGGTCGGCATACTCGGTATAGTCGGTCTTCTTCTGGAAGGCCTCCTTGTCATCGTGGTTATAGAATCCGTCCTGCGAACGGTCTGAGCGCTTGGCAGCCACAAAGCGAGGACCGTTGCCGAACGACAGTTTCTTTCCGCCGACAGTAACGCTCATCAGCAGACCTGTCTGCTTGCTGAAAGCAAACTGGCTGTTGCCGCTTTTTACCGTCAACAGGTCAGCATCCTCTGTATAGGTGTATTTCTGCGTGTTCTCGTGAAGAAGGTTTTTGTTCAGGATACCGGCCTTCATCATATATTTATAGTTCCACGTGAAGATTTCCTGTCCCTTCGGGTCAATGGTTGTCAACTGTATCACGTCGGCATCCGTCTTGGGTAGATCAAATCTGAAGGTCTGGCCGGGGGCCACGTCGGGCGACGGAAGTTTACCTTCCTTCAGCACCTTCACATTCTTCTCGCCATAGGCGGGCATTTGCAAAAACTTATAACTGAACTGGCAGTCCTTCAGGTTGGTGAAATCGTAGCAGTTCTGAATGGTGGGCTTTCCTGAGTCCCAATACTTCACCTGCACCGGACTCCACACCTCGCGGATGGTATAGAACGAGCCTTCCTTCTCCATGTGAGGCCCCACGATGCCGTCACTTCCGAAATTACCCATGCAGTCCACGAGGTTGTTTTGGTCCGTACGCACCACGCCTTGGTCCATCAAGTCCCAAAGGAAACCACCGGCACAACGGGGATTCGACATCATCAGCCTCCAATAATCCTTCAGTCCGGCACCATGACCGCCGTCGTAAAGACCGTGCAGGAACTCCGTGGGCAAGAATATTTCCTTCTGCCGCATATATTCGGCCGTCTCGCCCCACGAGCGGTAGTGCTTGGTCTCGAAACCGTTGCGGTTGGCCCAGGGATAGAGCACCACGCGCTTCTGCGGGTCGAACTTCCCGAAATAAGGTTCCAGTTCGTAGTTAAAGCCGCCCTCGTTGCCGTTGCTCCAGAAGATAATCGACGGATGGTTCACGTCGCGCGTCACCATCTCCTCCACAAGTTGTGCCCCGTTGATGGTCTCGTGCGCCCAGTGCCAGCCGGGCAGTTCGCATTCCACATAAAGGCCCAGCGAGTCGCAGGCATCCAGGAATTCGGGGTCGGCGGGATAGTGGCTCAGGCGGACGGCATTCATGTTCATCGACTTGATGAGCAGCACGTCCTCAATATTCTTTGCCTTCGAGAGTGTGCGGCCTGTTTCAGGACGGAACGAATGGCGGTTGGCTCCCTTGAAGATTACCTTCTGTCCGTTGATGAAGACACCGTCGTCATCACATCCCTGAACATGGGGATAAGGCAGGTCCTCGCCCTTGAACGAATGGCGGTATTCGATGGTGCGGAAGCCGAACTTCTGATGCTCCACATGAAGCACCTTCCCGTTCTGGTCTTTCAGCGTGAACACGGCTGTATAGCGGTTAGGCGTTTCGGCCGTCCACAGTTTCGGATTCTTAGCCGTAAATTCCACGGATGCATAATCGCCTTGAATGGCCGTGGCTTGGCTCTGCCCAGCCTTTTTCCCGTAGGCGTCGATTAAATCTACGCTCACCGTCCCTTGGGTGGCCCTATTCAAAAAGACATCCGCCTTAAACTGCCCGTCAGCACGGGCATCGATAGCCACGCGCCGGATGTTCTGCACAGGCTTGGCTACAATATAAACGGGGCGCCAGATGCCGCCGAAGTTCCAATAGTCGGCGCGGCGCTCGGCCAAATTCACCTGCGGCGAACTGCTCTCCTTGGAAACTTCCACCTCCAGGCGGTTCTTCTTATTGCCAAAGAAAATGCGGTCGCTCACGTCAAACTGGAACGGCGTAAAGCCGCCCTGATGCAGTCCGGAGCCAGCTTTTCGGCCATTGATGGTCACACGGGCATCGGTGAAAACGGCCTCGAAGGTAAGCAGAATCTGCCGGCCTTCCCATTCTTTCGGTAGCGTGAACTCGTATTTGTAGAGACCTTTCTCGTCGGCAATGCCCTCGGGTGTAGCCTTGCCGTAGAAGCGCATACCGTATTGGTAGGTGCCAAAGCCCTGCAGTTCCCAACAGGAAGGCACGCCAATCTTTGTCCATTTTCCGGCATTCCTTCCGTCAGTACATTGGAAATCCCATTCCACCATGTCGTCGCATCCTGTTCCACTCAGATATTGACGATGCGTCTTTGTGTCGTCGGCTAGAGCACCGAAAACGGTTGCTGCCAGCAGCAGAGCCGTAAGCAAATGTCTTTTCATCCTTATTTCTTTATTATTTATAATAAGGACGCGCCCGCGCGCATTTGTACCCTTTTCTATCAAAAAAGAGTCAGATAATCATCCCGGAATGTGTTTTGAAAAATGTAAAAAGTGAAGTTTTAGATCATATTTGAACAGTTAAAAATGTTAAAAATCAAGAAATTCAATTCAAAATGGTTACATCTTTAATACTAAACCGTTATTTTTGTAACAATTAAGGCCCGAATGGGCCTAAAGGTGTATGTATTAATTAATAACCAAATTTATAAGCTTATGAAAAAATTATTTACTCT
>CACZVX010000084.1 GCA_902784755.1 uncultured Prevotellaceae bacterium | reverse complement strand
TTGTATGTACCGATGGACTATTCCACTTGTGGTTATCGGGCATCTGAACAAGCAATTCCAGATGTGAAGAACGTCGTGTATGTAGATAAGGCAGAGGATCTGCAGACGGCCATCGACTATGTTTCGTCGATGAAACCGGAGAAAAGAGGGGCTATCCTAATAGGAGAGGGAACCTATTTCCTGGATGAGCCGTTGCGTATCAGTACTTCTGGTATTGTGCTCAGAGGAATGGGTAAAGGCAAGACGGTGCTGGTTAAACGCGGCTTCGATCGAGGAGCGCTCCTCTATGTGGAAGGAAAGGCGGAAGTTGAACGTCCCTATTTCATGGTTGACAAACAGCGTCAGTCTCATTTGTTGAAGAAAGATGTGGTGAAGATTACAGACCAGACGGTGAGAGCTGGTGCTACTGCGTTCAATGTGGAATCAACTGCAGGGCTGAAAGTGGGCAGTCGTATCCGTATCCTTCGTCCTTCCACATGGGATTGGATCTGCAGTTTGCGAATGGATGATTTCGGCGGTGGTCTCGACTATACGGGATGGAAACCTACTGATGTTGATCTTCTATGGGAACGGGTGGTGACGGTTATTGACGGAAATAAAGTAACTATTGATGCTCCGATTACCTGTACGATGACAGTAGAACAAGGTGGCGGTTATATGATTGCTGGTTATAACGAAGGTGAAATCATAGAGATAGGTATTGAGAATCTCACGATGGAATCGGCGAAAAATGACTGGAATCCTAAGGACGAAGACCATTGTTGGGATGCTATCTTTATGGAAAATGTGCGCGACAGCTGGGTTCGTCGGGTTGATTTCAGATACTTTGCAGGTTCTGCTGTCAACTTGCAAAAACATACTTCACGCATTACTGTGGAAGACTGTATTGCCTCTGAGCCTGTTTCTGAAATAGGCGGTTGGCGCCGACAGGTCTTTTTGACTCGTGGTCAGCAGTGTCTGTTCCAGCGTTGCGTTTCCCGTAAAGGTATTCATGACTTTGCGGCAGGTTTCTGTGCTGCCGGTCCGAACGCCTTTGTACAGTGTGATGGTGAAGAATCCTTAGGATTCAGCGGTTCCATCGGTAGTTGGGCCTGTGGCCTGCTTTTTGATGTTGTGAATATCGACGGTCATGATTTGGTCTTCAAGAATCTGGAGCAATTTCAGACAGGAACAGGCTGGAATACGGCAAACTCTATGTTCTGGCAGTGCACGGCAAGTACACTTTGGTGCTATTCACCTGATTCATTGAATCGTAGCAGTGCTCATGGCTGTTGGGGAACCATGACGGGTGATGGTAACTGGACTTCTCCCAATAATCATGTGTCACCCAGAAGTCTATTCTATCATCAGCTGGAGAAACGATTATCTGAAGAGTCTGGAAAAACTGGAGTTTCTGGCTATGTGTTACAAATAGCTGGTGAAGCCTCTACTTCTCCTACCGTGGAAGAAGCCATGGCTTTGGCGATGGAATCTTTGAAATATCCACGTACGACGATGGAAATGTGGATGGACAGCATTCCATATAATGCTTCCTTGAGTTCCAAAGGATTGAAGAATGCAAGCTCACTTCCAACTGTTCCTCGTACAGGTGCAGCTAAAAAACCGACCGTAACCTGTGAGGTTACTAAAGCCGGTGTGTTGTCAGCTAATGGTGCTCTTGTGACAGGCGACCGTTATGCGATTCCTTGGTGGAACGGACGTGTGAAGGATAACTTTACCCAGCATGGTGCATTACCTGCTATCACACGTTTTGTGCCTGGAAGAGAGGGGACGGGTTGGACTGACCGGATTGACTCTGTGGCGAATTTCCTGCAGAAAAGACATTTTTCAATCCTTGATCATCATTATGGACTTTGGTATGACTTGCGGCGTACGGACCATGAGCGTATTCGGCGTGCGGACGGTGATGTGTGGGCGCCTTTCTATGAACAGCCTTTTGCCCGTTGTGGTCAAGGTACGGCCTGGGATGGCCTTTCGCGTTATGATTTGAGCAAACCGAACCAGTGGTATTGGCAGCGCTTGCGTGAATTTGCGGATAAAACAAATGATAAGGGAATCTTCTTGTTCCATCAGCATTATTTCCAGCATAATATTCTGGAAGCAGGAGCCCATTGGGTGGATTGCCCGTGGCGACCTGTGAACAATGTGAATCAGACAAGTTTCCCTGAACCAGTCCCGTTTGCTGGAGATAAGCGTATTTTCATTGCCGAACAGTTCTATAATGAGAATGATCCTGCATTACGCCCGCTCCACCGCCAGTATATCCGTATGTGTCTGGAACAGATGAAAGAGCAGCCTAATGTCGTTCATCTCATCAGTGGTGAATATACGGGACCTTTGCATTTTACCCGTTTCTGGTTGGAGACCATTGCTGAATGGGAGGCAGAAACAGGATTGCATCCCCTCGTTGCACTCAGTTGTACGAAAGATGCACAAGATGCATTGTTGGCTGACCCTATATTAAATAAGGTGGTGGATATTATCGATATCCGTTATTGGCATTATAATGAAAAGGGATTGTGGGCTCCTGAAGCCGGAAAGAATATGGCACCACGTCAGTGGATGCGGAAATTCCCCGTAGGAAAGACTGGACCAGAGGAGGCTTATAAGGCCGTTCGTGAGTATCGTGACCGTTATCCTGAAAAGGCTGTCACTTTCTATTCACAGCAATATCCCCAGTATGGTTGGGCAATATTGATGGCAGGCGGATCGCTTCCGAATGTGAAGATTTCCAATGATCAACTGCTGAAAGACCTCACCCAAATGAAACCGTTGGAAGGTAAAAACAGTAAAATTTTGTCAAATGACAAGTTGGGTTATCTGATTTACCAGACAAAAGGTGACAGTTCTGTAAATGTTGCTCCAGGCAAATACGACATTTATGTCGTGGACGAGAAGAATGGAGATGTGAAAATATCGATGAAATCGGCAAAAATCTCTTCTGTGTACGTACCCAAGCATAAAATTGAGTGGCTTCAGAAGAAATAGTCGAATTCGCATAAATTGATAAAAATCAAGGGAAAAATCAGATTTTTTCATTTAAAAATCGATTTTTCCCTCTTTTTTGTCCCAATTGCTATTATTTTTGCAGTCGAAAACAGAAATCTACTATAACCTTTAGAGAAGTTTTATGATAAACTTTACAACGCTATACGACAAGCATATCGATAATCTTTTTGCTTTCGGATCAAGGTTTTCTTCCGATCGTGAGATGATTAAGGATTGCATCCAGGATGTGTTTGTTAAATTATATACAAAGAAAGATAGCCTTGACAGTGTTGAGAACATAGACAGTTATCTTTATGCATCTCTTCGCAATCGTATCAATGACGAGTATCGTCGCAATGTGCGTCTATGTGACAAGGAGATCAATGATGTCAATATGAAGAAGATTGCTGAGGCAGATGCTTTTGCGTTAGAGCGTCAGGAGCGTCAACAGATTCTCTCTGCCAGCATAGAACAGTTCTTTGAAAAGCTTTCACCCCGCCAGCAGCAGATCATCAACCTCTATTATATAGAGCAGCGTAAATATGATGATATCTGCCAAATTATGGGTATCAACTATCAGAGTGTACGCAATCTGATGCATCGTAGCATTATGCGGCTTCGCTCTCTGGCTGCAACAATAGATGTAGCTGTCTGATAAAAAGAGAGATAAATATTTATATTGATGATTACATATATTGCCATTCAGCGTCTTTATAATAAAGAGGAGCAATGGCTAGTAAAAAGATCATCAAAAAGGCTAAAAAGGCTGTTGGGCGTTACATCTGTAAGGTTCAGCCTCTTACCAAAGAGGAAAAGGCAGAGCTGAAGATGAGAATTGAAATAGCCATCCAAGAGTATAAACAAATAATTAGGTAAAATATTTTTTAGGTTAATAATAAGTTGTAAGTAAATGGTTATGTAGCGAGCTGCCGGCGGGCAGCTCTTTTTTTTACAGAAGAAAAACAGTGGCGGACTCTTACTGAGCCCGCCACTGTTATTTATGTGTGTTTAAAATCAGAGATGTGTCTTTCCAGCCAAAGTGTCATAGTTGTTGCTCAGATCTCGCCAGTCAACTTTTGTACTGGTGGGAATACCATTGATATATTTCTCAATGTTGGTATAGCCGTCACCATTGCAGTCGCCGTTAGCGTCACTGGGATCGTTTGGATTCAAACCGTTGGCGCGCTCCCATTCATCAGGCATTCCGTCGCCGTCAGTATCAACGCGCGGTTCACCCTTGTATTCGGGATAGCCGCCCATCTGACGCGGGTCGGTGATGATACCCTGCTTGTAGGAATCCTGTGGCAAACGACGGTATTTGAAAGTTCCCTGTTCGTTCTTCGACTTTTCATGAAGTCCCCACATGTCACCATAAGGATTGTCCTTCACTTTCTTTTCATATTTATCTACATAATAAGCCTGGCCTGTACGAACTTCATCAATGATACGCTGGTCCACGATATCACGGCATGGAAGGGTTGCACCAACATTGTCAAGTACCCAGTTGTAAGCCTGTTCGGCACCCATGATCTTGATAAAAGGCATCTCAAATGGCTCATTGCTGCGCATCATGGCCATTTCCGTCTCGTCCATATCGCCGTCTTTGTCAGCAGTCTGGATACCACCGTTCCAGTTGTCTTTAGTGATTTCGGGATAGCCTTCCATGATGTTGCCCGTGGCATAGACGCGTCCGAACTGCTTGAAGGGGAACAAACCCTCTGAGCGGCTTTCACTCTTGATGATACGATGGCCTACATTATTATCCTTCGGTGTGAGTGGACCCGGCTTATAATAGTTATTAATAAAGTTTGACATGGTAGAATACTCACCACCGTCAGCTGTACGGTGTACCCAGTTATAGAGCACATTGTTTACAAAGTTAAATACGCCACCCCAACCAATTGACGGGTTACGACCAGTGTTATCAGCCCAGAGGTTACGCATAAACGTAGAGTTCTCACCACCGATGGTAGAACCAAAAGCGTGGTTCCAAGTATCGAGTGCCTTGGCTGAGATACTGTTTTGGATAGTGACGTTTACAGTCGGTGATTTACGGTTAGGCTTACCATCGTGCATATCGAACATATGACGATAGAAAGAGATGTTCTCATCGCATCCCCATTCACAGGAACAGTGGTCAATCATAATGTTTCCGATAGGATTTCCGCCGAAGGAGTCTTCGCGGTTAAGCACAGAGGTCTCACCACGACGGAAACGCATGTGACGAACAATCACATCATGGGTGTCCACCTGGAAAGACTCACCCGCGATGCAGATGCCGTCGCCAGGAGCCGTTTGTCCGGCAATGGTGATATAAGGAGCACGTACGTAGATAGGCGATTTCAGACGGATAATACCTGAGACATTGAAAACAACGATACGAGCACCACCTTGTTCGCAGGCCCAACGGAAGGAACCGGGACCAGAATCGTTAAGATTGGTTACAACATAAACCTTACCGCCACGTCCGCCAAAAGTGTACATACCGCCACCTTCAGCCCCTGGAAATGCGGGAATTTTAGCTTGTCGCAAATCATAGGGACGTGAAGCCCAGGGCACATAAGGACGTCCTTCTTTTGCTTCTTTCACCACAATAGGAAAGGCTACCTTCCATGCTGAATCAGCATGAGCAGCCCATTGTCTTTTCATGTTACTGATTTTTGCACCAGCCTCATCAGTGAGCTGAGGATACTGTGCATGAGCAGTTTGCAAAACGAAAACGGCTGCAAAAGCTGCCAGGATAATGGATTTCTTGTTCATGTCGTTATTCTGATGATGATTTTTAATAAAAGACTGACACTTTGCTGTTTTGTAACCGATGATTAAAATCTTTTAATACTATGTTATGTTACGAAAAGAGAAATAATACGTTTTATGAGTATGAAGAAAGTTTTTGTATTCCTTTGTCTATGCTTTGGGCTGACAGTACAGGCCCAGCAAGTTATCACTGTTTCCCAAAAGGCGGCGGCGGATTATTCCACTATTCAGGCAGCCATTGATGCCTGTCCCGAAAATGAATGGACGATAATCCGTGTGAGTAACGGTGTTTATCCGGAACAGTTGCATATCGGTACAAAGCATCGTCCGGCAAATAAACAAATCTCACTGATAGGAGAGAGTCGCGAAGGTACGGTAGTTTCTTCTGCCGTGGGTATGAAATCTCATCATACTTCTTTCGACAAGACAGCGGCTCTGTCGGTTTATGCCAATGATTTCTATGCGGAAAACATCACATTTTGTAATACTTCGGGAAAGGAAGGCGGACAGGCTTTGGCTGTTTATGTGGCTGGTGACCGGCAGACTTTCTACCACTGCGCATTTAAAGGATGGCAGGATACTCATCGTACGAAGAAAGGTACGCGATCCTATTATAAGGAATGCCAGGTAGAAGGTGCTGTGGATTTCATTTATGCAGGCGGAACAGCATGGTTTGAACGCTGTGACCTTCATCTTATTGGAAATGGCTATATCACAGCACCGGAGGATATTTCCGTTAAAAGCGGTTCTCTGCCTCTTGGCTTCTTCTTTTATGCCTGTAACTTGCGGCGAAGTGGGGCTGCCGAACCTTATGGAAGTTATCTTGGCAGACCTTGGGGGGCAAATAATTGCGGTAGTATTTTTATGCATTGCCGGTTGAATGATGTCATTCATGAAGCAGGATGGGTGAAAATGGGTGACCATGATGGCTCGTATTCCACCTTTGCCGAATACCAAAGCGTGGACAAGCGCGGACAAGCCGTCGATGTTTCTAAGCGTATTGGGTGGGGTCGACAGCTTACTTCTCAGGAATATCAGCAGGTGAACAGTTGGGCAAAAGTGGACGAAGCTTTTCGAAAAAGCACGAATTCATCGGTAATTTTCGATCCTGAACAGGTAATTGCCAATCACCATCGTCCCTCAGGAACACTTGCTTTCCCCACCGCTGAAGGTTTTGGAAAATTCGCATCGGGTGGACGCGGTGGAATAGTGGTAGCCGTTACCAATCTCCAGGATGACGGAGAAGGATCACTTCGCTGGGCTTTGCAGCAAAATGGTGGTAAGGATATGACCATTGTTTTCCGGGTGACGGGTATAATCACATTGAAAAAAGACATCCGCGCCAAACTTCAGAATGTGACTATTGCCGGACAGACCGCTCCTGGATTAGGTATTCTTTATCGCGGTGGAAAACTCAATTTCGGAGGTAGTCGCAACCTGATTATCCGCAATATTCGCGGGCGTATTGGTTTACGTAACGATAAAGATTTTATTCCTGGTGGCTCTTTAGGTATTGAGAATGGTGAGCAGATAATAGTGGATCACTGCTGTTTCGGATGGAGCGCCGAAGAGAACATCACTATGTATGATAACCATTTCACCACTATGCAGTGGTGTATTACCCACGAAGGACTCTACAATGCCGGTCATGGAAAGGGCGCCCGCAGTTATGGTGCGCAGTGGGGCGGTTCGCCCTCCACCTATCATCATAACCTCGTGATGAACAATTATAGTCGTTCTCCCCGACTGAACGGTGCCACGAATCCCAGTGTGGACCGCAATGTGTTTATGGAATTCTTCAACAATGTGAACTACAACTGGGGCAAGCGAAATTCCTGTTATGGCGGTGAAAATGAGGCAGGTCCTGGCTCTACTCACGAATGTAATTTCATAAACAACTATTATAAACCTGGTCCCAGCACGCCTGATGACAGCTATTTCATCGAAATTAGTCAGGCGCGTAAAGGAAAGAAACTAACCAGTCCTTCCCGTTGGTATTTCAATGGCAATGTGATGGAAGGTGAGAAAAAAGCAACGGCAGACAACTGGACTGCCATCAGCAACCGGACAGGTTTTGAAGAAGCATCGTTGAAGTCTCCAGTTATGCTCTTCACTTATCATTACGATATTTATAAAACCCCGATGGAATCTGCAAAAAAAGCTTATCAATCGGTGTTGAAGAAGGCAGGTACCATCCATCGGGATGCTGTGGAGGAAAGAATAATCAGGGACGTGAGACAAGGAAAGGCTGAATTTCAGGGTGAAACGCTCAAAAAAGCCGGTTTCATCGATTCACCGGCAGATGCTGAGGATTGGCCATCCTATCCGGATGTGACTCCAGAACCCGACAGTGATGGTGACGGTATGCCTGATGCTTGGGAGCGCAGTCATGGCTTCAATCCCCAAGATAAGTCAGATGGTACTAAGGTGGTTTCAGCCGAAGGCTACACGGCATTGGAAGTTTATCTCTGTGAACTGATGGGTGAAAAGATAACCATTCTTTAGTTTTCTATCCCGTTCCCTTCGATTTCCTCCCTATTATAATAGGTACAAAGGCACGTACTTTGCGTCATTAATTTACTATGAGCAAAATACGTGTTTTTTTATTGCTGTTCCTTTTGGCAGCTACCGATATCCTCGTCGCCCAGCAGTATCAGGTGGGTGTTTGCGACTGGATGATTCTGAAACGTCAGAAATTGGGTGAATTTTCCCGTGCCCAGGAAATTGGTGCGGACGGTGTGGAACTCGACATGGGTGGTCTTGGACAACGAGCCGCCTTTGATAATCAGTTGCGTGACCCGAGACAGGCAAGGCTTTTCAAGCACGTAGCCGATTCCTTGGGCGTGAAGATTGGTGCCATGGCCATGAGCGGTTTCTATGGACAGAGTCTCGCCAAAAAGGACAGCTATATGGAAATGGCTGCCGATTGTTTCGCAACAATGGACCGTATGGGTAGTGGTAATGTAGTGTTCCTGCCTCTTGGCGGTAGCGGTAATGACTGGACAACCGACAAAGCGCTTCGCAAGGAAATCGTGAAGCGTCTGCATGCTTTAGGCGAGGCAGCCGTCAAAAACGGAAAGGTTTTCGGTATCGATACCCCGGCTTTGTTGGATCAGTTGAAATGGTCAGGGTGGCTTTTCGTGGAGCGTAGTCGTGACACGACGATGGTACGCAACGTCGTGGCCAATTATTCCAACAATGTGAACTATCTGAAGAGCATCTTCAATTCGCTACCTGAGCCAGAGGTGAAACTGAACTCCGAAGGTCGTGACCCCAAATACGTGGAGACGATTCTCGGACGGGCTAAGAAGGTGACCGATGAATTTTCGCAGACCTATACGCCTATGGGTCAGAATCTCCGCAATATCGTAGCAAACCGTTACTTTGAACTCAATGACATCTATGCCGAACGTGACTCGCTAAAGAAAACTGACAAGAAACTCGCCGAGGCCGTTTGCGATTCCAAACTCTACCGCTCTCATTTCGCTTTCGATGCCAGTTTAGCCAAGTATCTTGACCCATCAAGAATAGAGCGTGTTAAGAATGTAATGACTTACAACGTAGTAAAAGTGACCTATGACGCACAGTGCGATATGATTCCAACGCTCAAGCCAGAGGAGAAACAGCAGATACTTATTTGGCTTAAAGAGGCCCGTGAACTTGCTATTGATGCTGAAAGTTCAAATAAGAAGCATGAGGTTTTCGGTAAGTATAAAGGTCGTATCAACAACTATCTGTCTAAACGTGGCTACGACTTGACGAAGGAGCGCGAAGCTTGGTATGAGCGTGTGAAGGCACGGGGAGGACAACTGTAAATGGAGAATGTAGAATGTAGAATTGAGAATTATGAATAGTATTAGGAATTATATTATAGGGGTGGCACTGATGGCGGCTGTTCCCGTGATGGCACAAAGCGGACTGACCGACATGAGCAACAGTCAGCAGGCTATAATGACCAATACGCCGCTGGGGTCAGTCAAGTGGACGGGCGGCTTTTGGGCCGACCGTTTCAGCGTGATGTCAACCACGGGCATCTGGTCGATGTGGGACACTTGGAACACGCCTTGGGAGACCATTGATGCCATGGGACTGCACGGCAGTAACGGATTCCGCAACTTCGAGGTGGCCGCAGGTACGGTGAAAGGCAAGCACCACGGTCCTCCCTTCCACGACGGCGATATGTATAAATGGCTGGAAGCATGTGCCACGGTCTATGCCATCACTAAAGACCCGAAACTCGATGCCCTGATGGACAAGTTCATCGAGCAGGTGGCACTGGCCCAGCGCGCCGACGGTTACATCCATACGCCGGTGGTTATCTCGGAGCGCAATGCCGGCATCGATTCGCATGCCAACACGGAGAATGCGGCAGGCATCGAGATTGGCAAGGACCAGAAACACGCCTTTGCCTCGCGTCTCAACTTCGAGACCTATAACCTCGGTCACCTTATCACAGCCGGTATCATCCATAAGCGGGCCACTGGTAAGACCACCCTATTCGATTGCGGCAGGAAGGCTGCTGATTTCCTCTATAATTTCCTGACCAACGACGCGGCAGAGCTTTCGCGCAATGCCATCTGTCCCAGTCACTATATGGGTGCCGCTGAGATGTACCGTGAGACGGGAGATGCGAAATATCTCACCCTGGCCAAGGGACTTATCGCCATCCGCGACAGCGTGGAGAACGGCGAAGACCACAATCAGGACCGTCATAAGTTCCGCGAGCAGTATGAGGCCATGGGACATGCCGTGCGTGCCAACTACCTCTATGCCGGTGTGGCCGACCTCTATGCAGAGACCGGCGAGGCACAACTGATGAAGAACCTCTCGGCTATCTGGGACGATATCATCCAGCACAAGATTTATATTATGGGCGGATGCGGTGCCCTCTACGACGGCGTTTCGCCCGACGGCACCACCTATAACCAGCCTTCCATCCAACAGATTCATCAGGCCTACGGCCGGCAGTTCCAGTTGCCGCAGGAGGCTGCTCACAACGAGATATGCGCCCAGATTGGTATGATGCTTTTCTCATGGCGTATGTTCCAGACAACGGGCGACGCCAAATATATCGACAACATTGAGAACGAACTCTACAACGGCATTCTCTCCGGCATCTCCATTGACGGTAAGGACTTCTTCTACACGGAGACATTGCGCCGAACGAAGGAATTCCCCTACACCATGCGCTGGCCCAAGCACCGTCAGCATTACATCACGTGCTTCTGCTGTCCGCCTAACACCCTGCGCACCCTCTGTCAGGCACAGGAGTATGCCTATGCTGTCAGTGGACAGACACTCTATGTCAACCTTTATGGACAGAATGCCCTGAAGACTAAAAACCTGGAAGTGGAACAAACGACCGGCTACCCTTGGGACGGAAAGGTTATCCTTACCGTCAAGAAAGCAAAGAACCTGCAGACTATCCAACTGCATAAGCCCAATTGGTGTGACAAATATACGGTAAAGGTGAATGGCGAGAATGCCGACCTCAGCATCACACGCAAATGGAAGAAGGGCGACGTTATCGAACTCAACCTCGACATGCGTCCACGTCTTGTTGAGGCTAACCC
>CACZVX010000083.1 GCA_902784755.1 uncultured Prevotellaceae bacterium | reverse complement strand
GGCATTGCAGATATTGTCACGCAATATCCGTTCCTGTTCGCCATCGCCCTGTTCTTCATGAGTATCATGCTCTTCTCACAGGCAGCCACCGTCCGCACCCTCTACCCGCTGGGTATGGCATTGGGTATCAATCCGTTGGCTCTGGTAGCCATGTTCCCCGCCGTCAATGGCTATTTCTTCATCCCCAACTATCCCACCGAGGTAGCCGCCATCAACTTTGACCGTACGGGGACCACAAGAATCGGCAAGTATGTACTCAACCACTCTTTCCAGCTTTCCGGTTTCATTACCACTTTCGTGTCGATAGGCATCGCTTATTTGATTATCACCTTTCTGTATTAAATAACAATTTATTTTTCTAACTATCAAAACAATACAATTATGAAACAACTTCGTAGTATTTTAGTGCTTTTGGCTCTCTTGGTTTCTGTTAACATCGTTGCAAAACCAAAGATTCGTATCATCGCTACTGGTGGCACCATCGCAGGTGTCAGCCAATCAGCAACCTCCTCTGCCTACAGCGCCGGACAGGTTGGCGTTCAGACATTGATCGACGCCGTTCCTCAGATGCTTTATCTGGCCGACATCAGCGGCGAGCAGCTCGTCAACATCGGTTCTCAGGACATGAACGATGAGGTTTGGCTCAAGCTCGCCAAGCGCATCAACCAGTTGCTCAACGAAGAAGGCTACGACGGTGTGGTCGTCACTCACGGAACCGACACCATGGAAGAGACTGCTTACTTCCTCAACCTCACCGTGAAGAGCGACAAGCCCGTCATCCTCGTTGGCTCTATGCGTCCTTCTACGGGTATCAGCGCTGACGGTCCCGGCAACCTTTACGCTGGTGTGGCTGCTGCTGCAAGCCCCGCATCGAAGGGTCGTGGCGTGATGTGCTGTATGAACAACCTGCTGCTCGATGCCAAGGATGTGGTGAAGATGCACACCACCGACGTGGCTACTTTCCAGGGTGCCAACTACGGCATGGTGGGTTATGTCTATAACGGCGAGGCCATCTACAACCGCACCATCCAGAACAAGCACACCGGTTATGTCTATAACGGCGAGGCCATCTACAACCGCACCATCCAGAACAAGCACACCACACAGTCTGTCTTCGACGTGACCAACCTCGACAAACTCCCCAAGGTAGGTATCGTCTATGGCTATGCCAACTGTTCTCCGCTGCCTATGCAGGCATTCGTTGACGCCAAGTTCGATGGTATCGTGCTGGCCGGTGTAGGCGACGGTAACTTCTACAAAGACGTGTTCGATGTAGCCCTAAAGGCACGTGAAAAGGGCATCAACATCGTTCGCTCTTCACGCGTTCCCACGGGTCCCACCTGTCTGAATGGCGAAGTTGACGATGCCAAATATCATTTCGTGGCTGCTCTCACCCTGAATCCACAGAAGGCTCGCGTTCTGCTGATGCTCGCGCTCACCAAGACTACCGACTGGCAGCAAATCCAGAAATACTTTGAGGAATACTAATCGGAACTTGAATCTTAGTCAATCACCTATAATAATTAGCAGTCAAATCTATGAAACGAATATTATTATCAACAATCATCCTGTGCGCTGGTCTCTGTGCCAACGCGCAGGGCAACAACACCCGCATGGGCGGACAGGACGGTGACTACCAGTCACTGGCCGAGCGCATCGCCAAAATAGAGAAGAAGAACGACATGTTCAATGTCTATTTCAACTATGCCGCTTCGGCACAGGCCAGTTCATACGATGGCGAGTGGACTTCCCACTTTGCCAACAAGCAGTTGCGCCTGGAGATCAAAGGTAACCTGACTGACAAGATTTTCTACCGTCTGCGTCACCGCATGAACAAGTCGAACGCCGCCAAGGGAGAGGACAACTTTGCCAAGGCTACCGACATTATGATGGTAGGTTACAACGTCAACGACAAACTCACGCTCATGGGCGGTAAGATGTGCCAGATCTGGGGTGGCTTCGAATTCGACGAGAACCCCATGTACATCTATCAGTACTCTGACATGGTGGATAACATGGACAACTTCATGGCTGGTTTCGTGGTCAGTTATAAGCCCGTGCCCACACAGGAGATTGCCGTCGAAGTGTCGGATGCCAACAACGGCACACTGAACGAAGACTATGGCAACTATCTCGTGGCCCTTGGTCCTAACCATGAGATCACCCCCATCACTCCCGCCAGTCATCCCCTTACCTTCATTGTCAACTGGAACGGTTCGTTCTTCAACGACAAGTTTCAGACTCGTTGGTCGTGGGGTACCCAGAAGCAAGCCAAAGGCAAGAGTTCGCAGATGCTCATCCTCGGTCAGCGTCTGAATCTCCCGAAACTGCAGTGGTACCTCGACTACATGGGAGCATGGGATGGCATGGACCGTCTGGGCATTGCCTCCAGTGAGGGTGCCAGCGCCTATCTCTCCGATGTGGAAATCGATCCTGAGATGGTGCAGAACGTTCGCTTTCAGGATGTCAACTACAACTCGTTCATCACCAAGCTCAACTGGCAGTTTGCTCCCCAGTGGAACCTCATGCTCAAGGGTACTTACGAGACTTCCAGCGTGAAGAACATCGACAAGATGAAGAACTTCCGCAAGTCAATGGGCTGGGCTGGATCCATCGAGTACTATCCCGACAAGTCGCAGGACTTCCGCGTATTCCTTGCCTACATCGGTCACAAGAATAAATATAACGACAAGATCGGTCTGGATTCTCACAACACCAACCGCATCGAACTCGGTTTCATGTACCGCATCAAGGCTTATTAATTAAGTTTAATCATTATCGTTTTACAAATAACAGTTTCATTATGCCAGAAAAGAAATTCCGAGTTGAGTCGGACCTTTTAGGTGAACTCAAAATCCCAGCAGAAGCATACTACGGTGTACAGACACAGCGTGGTATCAACAACTATCACATCTCACGCAAGACGATGTCGATGTATCCCGACTTCATTATTGCCATTGCCTACGTGAAACTGGCTGCCGTGCAGACCAACCACACGCTTGGCGTCATCAACGACGAAATCTCAGGAGCCATCGCACAGGCATGCCGTGAAATCATCGACGGTAAGTTCCACGACAACTTCCCCATCGACATGATGCAGGGCGGTGCAGGTACTTCTGTCAACATGAACGCCAACGAAGTGATTGCCAACCGTGCGCTCGAGATCATGGGCCACGAAAAGGGTGACTACCAGTATTGTTATCCCAACGACCACTGCAACTGCGGACAGTCAACCAACGACGTTTATCCCACGACTATCCGTCTGGCTCTCATCCGTATGAACAAGAGTCTGGTGGCTGCCCTCACCGGCCTCATTAGCGCCCTTCGTTACAAAGGCGAGGAATTCAAGGACGTTATCAAGATGGGTCGCACCCAGTTGCAGGACGCTGTGCCCATGACCAGTGGACAGGAGTTCAACGCCTATGCCAACAACCTCGAAGAGGAAATCCTCAATCTCGAGCGTAACGTGAAACTCTTACACGAGATCAACATGGGTGGCACGGCTATCGGTACCGGTCTGAATGCCGTTCCCGGCTTTGCCAAACTCTGTGCTGCCAACCTGAGTAAACTCACCGGCGAGGCATTCGTTTCTGCCAGTGACCTCGTGGAGGCCACTCCCGATACCGGTGCCTACGTGAGCTACTCATCTGCCCTCAAGCGTTTGGCCGTCAAACTCTCCAAGATCTGTAACGACCTACGCCTGATGGCTTCCGGTCCCCGCTGCGGTCTCAACGAGATTAACCTTCCACCAAAGGCTCCCGGTTCTTCGATTATGCCTGGTAAAGTGAACCCCGTTATTCCAGAGGTAGTCAATCAGGTTTGCTTCAAGGTGATTGGTAACGATACCACCATCAGCTTTGCTGCCGAAGCCGGACAGTTGCAACTCAATGTGATGGAGCCCGTTATCACCGAGTCGCTCATCGAGAGCCTGTGGTGGCTGAAGAACGCCATTGAGACGCTAACCGAAGAATGTATCCTTGGCATTACCGTCAATAAAGAACGCTGTTATGAAATGGTGAAGAACTCCATCGGCATCGTCACCGCCCTGAATCCGTACATCGGCTACAAGACCAGTACGAAGGTGGCGAAGGAAGCCCTGGAGACCAACCGTTCTGTTTATGATATCGTTCTGGAGAAAGGACTGATGACTCAAGAGAAGCTTGATGAAGCCCTCAATCCCAAGAACATGCTTAACTCTCACAAGATTGTGAAGTAAGCAAAAACAGAGATTCTGTGCGAAGCCCGGTTGTCGTGACGATAACCGGGCCTTTCTATTAATTTTAATGCAAAATCAAAGGGCTTTCCTATATGGATTGGGGCGAACTATTTTTTATTCGCCTTCAATTTTTCGACATAGGCTTTATAGATAGTGCGCCAGTCGCGACCAGTCTGTGTGAAATATTGTTCGTTCTTGGTCTTGAAGATTTCGAAAATGCCAGAAATGGCCTTCATATTCTTATAGTCGATAGCCATCAAACGAGCTTCCTTTAGGTTGTTCATCAGTACGGCTTCATCCTCAGCAGACATATCAGGCACAATCTCACGATAAGCTTTCATTGTGAAAGCAACCTTACCAATGGTATAAAGATCGAGGATCTGTTCTACCTGTTCTGGTGAAAGTTCGGCATTCAGACCATCAAGCAAAGCCTGACGGATGGAAGCTGGCTGTCCAGAATCAGCAATAATTTGGCGGTCGACGGCTGAGAGTTTCTTACCTGTCAACGGATTGATACTGCCATCGGGAATAAGATTCAAATGGGCATTATGCCAATCAGCAATGGCTTGCAAATGAGTAGCGATGACATTGGTAACACGCTGCTGCTTGGCCGCATCGTTCAAATTGAGCGAGGCAACCCACTGGGTTGCTTTCTTAAGATTGCCTTCACTGATTTCTTGTGCCTCAGCGTTCCACGGTGCAAGCAGTAGCATAAGACAACATAACATAACGGTTTTGATTTGTTTCATGGTTTTTAAATTTTAGGATTCTACAAAAATATTTATGTCTTTCCAGGAAATTTAGATTGCAGATATTGTTGGAATGGCTCCCGATAGGCATCGGTCACTCGAATCACTTCATCACCGATATAAATGCAGTCGTTGCGGTCAACGCTGCGAATCTTACTAAGTGCAACGATGAAGGAACGGTGAACACGCATAAACTGTGATGACGGCAACATTTCTTCGACTGATTTCATCGTGAGATGGGTAATGAGTGGACGACGTTCACCTTCAAGATAAAACATCACATAATCCTTCATACCACTGACATAGAGAATCTGGGAAAGAGTAATCTGACGGTATTCTCCATCGACACGCAAGAAGATGGTTTCGGGTGTCGAAGTATTTGATTCAATAGATAATAGATGATGTTCTGATGACAATGACGAAATGGCGAACCATTGCCGGGCTTTATCCACAGCAGCCAAAAACTTATTGTAACGGATCGGTTTCAGCAGGAAGTCAAGTGCACTGACTTCATAGCTTTCGAAAGCATATTCCTTAAAAGCTGTGGTGAAGACCACACGAGTTTCAGCGGGTATCATGTGAGCCAGTTCCATCCCGTTCATATCAGGCATTTGGATATCCAGAAACAGCAAATCCACAGGGTGACTCTTTATCATGGAAATAGCCTCCACGGAATCCGTAAAACTGGCGACCAGTTCCAAACCGTCAGTCTTGCCAACATACGACTCCAACAATTTTACGGCCAAGGGCTCATCATCGACAATCACACAAGTTAAAACTCTCATAGCTTCAATTTAATCATAACGTGGTAGATATTGTCTTCAAGCGTCTGTTCCCATTCATAACGATCGGCATACATCAGTTCCAGACGACGGCGGGTGTTTTCTATGCCGATACCGCTACCACTACGATCTTTGTCATTCTTAGGATAGTTGGTATTGTTACAAATGAAGGTGAGTTGTCCCTGATGCTGTTCCAATTTAATACTGATGGCAGAAGGACGACCAGAGCTCACGCCATGCTTAAATGCATTCTCAATGAGGGAGACAAACAACAACGGAGCTACTTCCACCTGTTCACTGTCTGTTGACAACTGATAATTCACAGACGTTTGCTCATTACAACGTAACTTCATCAGTTCAATATAATTACGCATAAACTCTACCTCACCACCCAAGGGCACCGTGTTCTTATTTGTCTCATACATCGCATAGCGTAAAAGGTCGCTCAGCTGTGCGATGGCATCCTGTGCAGCATCTGCATCTATCTGCGTGAGACTGGAGATATTGTTGAGCGTATTGAAGAGGAAATGGGGATTGATCTGATTTTTCAGCCATGCCAGTTCGGCCTCAGTATTCTTCGCCTTCTCGTCTTTCAGTTGCTGCTTCAACTGGCGCACGCGGATGAAGTGGCGGATACCGATAGCAACGGCAACCGTGACGATGTTGAGCAGGAAGAATATGAAGGTGCCCGAGAAGAAACCCATCCAGGCCTTTGCAGGCATGGACGGCACGTTGTGCTTGATGGCAAAATAGCCGTACACGAAACCGTAGTTCGCACCCAAGATGAGCAGCAGGTTGCACAGGACGAACAGCCAATAGCGACGGCGGAAGAACAGATAGGGGCCAAACAAATAGAAATTGGCAAAATAGACAACCAGCGGAGCCCGCAACAATTGCCACACCAGCGACAGCGAAGTGGATGTGGACTCCCAGTTGCGGGTGCTGATGAATGTGGCCAGCGGCAAAAGGAGCAGCATGAGTATCCATACTGCTGCCTGGGATGCGAAGAGCCAGAGGTCTTTTTTTGCAATTCTATTCATTGTCTGCAAAAATAGTGATTATTTTGGAAACTTGCAAATTTTTATGGTTGCATATTGTCTGCTCCGCTGGTGCCCATGCCGCTGCCGGCATTGTTGATGATCTCACCCTGCGACTGCTGCTCGATGTAATCGTTCTGCACACGGCTCTGGTGCTGACGGGCAGCCATCTTGGAGTTGCCGAAGGTGTAGCTGACGGTGAAGGTCACTCCGTAGATAGGCACTTTGACGATGTTGTGTGAAGTGAAATTCTGGCCGCGGCTGTAGCTTTCTATCTGGATGTTGCCGCCCTTGTTGAGTCCCATCAGTCCTTGAACGCCAATGCTGAGTTTGTCTTTCAGCAGCGACTTAGACAGATTGGCGGTGATGAGATTGAAACCGCCGTTCCAGCCCTGCAGAGAGTAAGACTTGGTGGAAGTGATGGCAAAGGCACCGAGTTTGAGGTTCCAGGGCAGTGTCTGCTGCAATCCAACCATGGCATTGGCGGTCCATCCGCTATTACTCTGGTCGAGGGCCGAGCTGCGCAGGTCGATATAGTTCAGGCCACCGTTGAGGAAGAGTCGGGTATCCTTGGTGAAGAGATAGTTCACATAAGCGCTCAAACCCGTCTGATGACTTCTGACCACGTTGCCGTAGGTGGTGTTGAGCAGGTTATTGCTATCATAGAAACTGTACTGCGAGATGGCGTTGTCCACGAAGTTGTGATGAAGGTTCAAGTTGAACATCAGTTTCTGGGTGAACGTATTATAGACGAGCGACACATTGTGGGCTTTCTCTACATCGAGGTCTGGATTACCATAGGTGAGGGCAATGGGATTTGTCTTGTCCACATAGGGATTCAGGTAGGAAATACCGGGACGGCTGATGCGCATATTGTAGGAGAGTCCCAGATTACTGCCTTGCGAGATAGTGTACTGCAGACTGGCGGTAGGTACCAAACTTCCGTAACTCGTGCTGAAGTCCTGTCCGTTACCCAGATGGTATTTCACGTCCTGCCAGGTGTATTCGTAGCGCAGTCCTGCCTTCAGTCCAAACTTGTTAAAGTTGCCAGCATATTCACCGTAGCCTGCCAGCACGGAGTTCTTGTATTCATATTCTGAACTGGAGCCCGGTTCGTAGTTGCCTTTCAGGAAGTATTTCGAGTCAGAGGTGGCATCATGGAGCAACACCTTGCTACCCAGACTCAGGGTCTGCCCGATGCCCAACGGCATGGTATAGTCGAGTTGGAAAGTATGGTTGGTAGTCTTGTCCTTATTCTCTGAATTACGGTTTGTCAGGTCGATTACCGACGAAGAGGTGCCGAAGTTGTTGGTCATCTCAGTAGTAGCCGGACTGTAGTTCAGCTGATAGGTCAATGCCAGCGACTGGGTGTGCTCCTTGTTGAAGAAATGCTGGAAGTCGAGGCTACCACTGAATGACGTACGCGAGTTCTTCATGTCGGTGGTGCTGCCATAACTGAAATCGTTTCCGTAGATTCCGCCAGCCATGGTGGTAGTCGTCGTACCGGTGCTCTTCATCGACATGCTGTTCACCTGTGCCGTAGCGTTGATGGAGCTGTTCTTACTGAGTTGGTAGCCCAGAGTGAGGCTTCCCATGGTGAAAGGAGTCTTCACGTCGTTCTCAGAGGTCATCAGCTGGCTGCTGCCGTTGTCCTGAATCTGCTCCATCTCTGTCTTTGTAGTACCGGGCTTATTATATGATGTCATTGCGTTGGCGCTATAAGAAAGCTTGCCTTGCTGTCCGCTAAGGAACACACCGCCGCCAAGACTCCTGTTACCAGCTGAGGCACGTACGGTTCCGTTGTAGCCGTTCATACTCTGGACAGCCATCGGATCCATACGGTTCATCACGATGTTAAGCACACCAGCTGCGCCCTCTGCATCATACTTGGCACCAGGATTTGTAACCACCTCAATGCTCTTCACGGCGGTAGCAGGCATGCTCTTGAACACCATCGAGGGATTTGAAGAGAACATCACATTGGGCATGCCGTCAACATATACCTTGAAAGATGATGAACCATTCACCGAGATATTGTCCTGACCGTCTACCGTGACCATCGGAACTTTGCGGAGCATGTCGAGCACCGTGGCAGACTTTGAGTCGGCATCATCGGCTACGTTGTAGCTCATCTTATCCACTTCCATTTTCACCAACGGTTTTTGGGCAACCACCTCCACCCCCTTCAGGGCGGTGGCATTCTCCTTTATAAATAAGGTGTCGAGATTGAGGACACTTTCATTCCGGAGCGTGATGGTACGCTTCAGGTCGTCTTTGCCCACACTGCTGAACACGATGTCAAAGGCGCCCTTGCCCTTCACCTCATGGCTGAACTTGCCGTCAGCATCGGTGAGAAACATGGCTACGGGCTTATCTTTCTTACCTTCCTTAAATACACGAATCGTGGCGAAAGGCTCACCTTCCTTGGACGTCTCGTCTGCGAGCGTTCCCTTCACGGTGGTCTGCGCCATCACTGCCGATGTGGTCATCAGCAACATTGTTACCAGAAAAAACTGAATCTTTTTCATACCTTTTGGATTTTGTTTATTGATTTCTGATGCAAAAGTATAACAAAACCCAGCCCATTCAAAGACGTTTTCGACGAAATGCAGGGATTATTTCGACGAAATGAGCCCCACCTTTTCTTCCCAGAGTTCTTTCGTCACGATGCGGCCGCGAAGCGTACGGCATTGGGGGAATTGCTGGAAATAGTCATCGGACGACTCAAACCAGCGGGCTTCTCGAATCTGAGGCGTACGGGCTATCTGCAACTTCACCTTGCGGACACTACCCGGACCGATGACGGAAAGGAAATACTTGCCATCGGTAGTGCTGGCGGCCAACACGATGCGTTTCCGGGTAATGACCTTCTTGCGGTTGCACTCTGCCACCGGCCACTTCCGGGTGTCGGTGCGCACCACAACATGCCAACCCTGCTTGTTGATGCGCTGAGCAATGGAACGGAACATCGTGCCGTGAACGGAATCATCTTTGAAATGATTCACTGCAATATAATAATGTATCATCTCATGGAGCAGCACATTCTGAAACTCCACTTCGGGGATATCGTAGTAGTTGGATAGCCGGATCACATAATCATAAGTCTCCCGCTTGAATAAAGACCGCTTCCATTTAAAGGCCATACTCCCCAGACGCGTACGGGCATTGTTAACTGAAAACTTCGGCGGAGTGAGTCGTCCGCCGAAGTTTTCTTTATTGAAACGGTCGAAGTTGACCGCTATCCATTCCGTGTCAATCTGCATCAGCCTTCCTTGATGGCTTCCATGATCTTGGCTTCCAGTTCCTCACAGAGTTCGGGGTTATCCTTCAGCAGCGTCTTCACGGCTTCACGTCCCTGAGCCAGTCGGCTGCCATCATAGGAGAACCAACTACCGCTTTTCTGGATGATGCCTTTCTCCACGCCCATATCGATAATCTCACCAATTTTGGAGATACCTTCACCGAACATAATCTCAAACTCACACTTACGGAAAGGAGGCGCCACCTTGTTCTTTACTACCTTTACACGAACCAAGTTGCCAACCACTTCATCACCGTCCTTGATGGAAGACACACGACGGATACGACGGATGTCGAGGCGGACGGATGCATAGAACTTCAAGGCATTACCACCGGTCGTGGTCTCGGGATTACCGAACATAACACCTATCTTCTCACGCAACTGGTTGATGAAGATGCACGTGGTGTTTGTCTTCGAGATGGTAGAAGTAAGTTTGCGCAAAGCCTGACTCATCAGACGAGCCTGCAGACCTACGGCAGAATCACCCATGTCGCCCTCAATCTCCTTCTTCGGAGTAAGGGCAGCCACAGAGTCGATGACCACGATGTCAACGGCTGCCGACGAAATGAGCTGGTCGGCAATCTGCAAGGCCTGCTCACCATTATCGGGCTGAGAAATCCAGAGGTTCTCCACATCCACACCCAACTTCGCTGCATAGAAACGGTCGAAAGCGTGCTCCGCATCAATGAAAGCAGCAATACCACCAGCTTTCTGTGCCTCAGCAATGGCATGAATAGCCAAAGTGGTCTTA
>CACZVX010000082.1 GCA_902784755.1 uncultured Prevotellaceae bacterium | reverse complement strand
GCCCGATGCCCTTGCCGGTTTCGCTGCTTCCTGCGCCCTGGCAGTTTCGGATATCCCCTTCGAGTGCCCCATTTCTGAGGTTCGCGTAGCCCGTATCAACGGCGAGTATGTCATCAATCCTACCTTCGAGCAGATGAAGGAGGCAGACATGGACCTGATGGTCGGTGCTTCCGCTGAGAACATCATGATGGTGGAAGGTGAGATGAAGGAAGTCTCTGAGCAGGATCTGCTCGGTGCCCTGAAGTGCGCCATGGATGCCATCAAGCCGATGTGCGAGATGCAGGTTGCCCTCGCCAAGGAATTGGGCAAGGACGTGAAGCGCGAATATTGCCATGAGGTCAACGATGAGGCTTTGCGTGAACTGGTTCGCAAGGAGTGCTATCAGCCTGCTTATGACGTAGTAGGTCAGGCGCTCGAGAAGCAGGCACGTGCCGATGCTTTCGAGAAGATCGTTGAGGACTTCAAGGAGAAGTATTTCGCTGAGCACGAGATTGCTGAAGACAGCGAGATTTCAAAGGAAGACTACGAGGCCCTGATTGATAAGTATTATCACGACGTGGAGCGCGACGCCATGCGCCGTTGCATCCTCGATGAAGGCAAGCGTCTGGATGGTCGTAAGACCGATGAGATCCGCCCCATCTGGTGCGAGGTTTCTCCGCTGCCCATGCCTCACGGAAGTTCAATCTTCACCCGTGGTGAGACACAGTCGCTGACCACCGTTACCCTCGGTACCAAACTCGATGAGAAGATGGTCGACGATGTACTCGACAAGAGTTACATGCGCTTCCTCCTTCACTATAACTTCCCCCCGTTCTGCACAGGTGAGGCTAAGGCTCAGCGCGGCGTAGGCCGTCGTGAGATTGGTCATGGTCATCTGGCATGGCGCGCCCTGAAGGATATGATTCCTGAGAACTATCCTTACACCGTTCGCGTGGTATCCCAGATTCTGGAATCCAACGGTTCTTCTTCAATGGCAACTGTCTGCGCCGGTACGCTGGCCCTGATGGATGCCGGTGTGCCCATCAAGAAACCCGTTTCAGGTATTGCCATGGGTCTCATCAAGAACCCCGGTGAAGATAAGTACGCTGTGCTCTCCGATATCCTCGGCGATGAGGACCACCTGGGCGATATGGACTTCAAGACCACTGGTACGAAGGACGGTCTGACCGCTACCCAGATGGATATCAAGTGCGACGGTCTGTCGTTCGATATCTTGGAGAAGGCTCTCATGCAGGCAAAGGCTGGTCGTGAGCACATCCTCAATTGCATCACCGATACTATCAGCGAGCCACGTCCTGAGCTCAAACCTCAGGTTCCACGTATTGAGCAGTTCGATATTCCCAAGGAGTTCATTGGTGCCGTGATTGGCCCTGGCGGAAAAATTATCCAGCAGATGCAGGAAGAGACAGGTGCTGTCATTACCATTGACGAGATTGAAGGAAAGGGAGTTGTTCAGGTTTCCGCTCCAAATAAGGAGGCTATCGACGCTGCTGTCCGCAAGATCAAGGCCATCGTGGCTGTTCCTGAGGTAGGTGAGGTCTATGAGGGAACTGTTCGTAGCATCATGCCTTACGGCTGCTTCGTAGAGATTATGCCGGGTAAGGATGGTCTGCTCCATATTTCAGAGATTGACTGGAAGCGTCTGGAGACCGTCGAAGAGGCTGGTCTGAAGGAAGGCGACAAGATTACCGTGAAGCTGCTTGAGATTGATCCTAAGACTGGTAAGTACAAGCTGTCGCACCGCGTGCTCATCCCGAAGCCCGAGGGATATGTAGAGCGTGAGCGTCGTCCACGTCCTGAGCGTGGTGAGCGCCGCAATGGTCAGCGTCCCGAGCGTGGTGATCGTGGTGAGCGTCGTCCTCGTCCTGAGCGTAACGGTCAGCGTTTCGAGCGTAAGAATGATGAGTATCATGAGCCCACACAGGAGCCTAAAGACTTCAGCGATGAGCTCGATAAGATGGACTTCTAAGCCTTGGCTTAAACCATAAATGGGGACTGCATCTGCCCGTCAAGGCGGATGCAGTCCTTTTTTCTGTCCATGGATTACACAATACGTTTCAAATAAAAGTAGTAAAAAATTTGGATGTTTCACGAAAAGAGTTTACTTTTGCAATACGAGTATGAACAAGAAGATAGTTACTTTCGGAGAATTGTTGCTGCGCTTTTCTAAATCGAACCGCATGCGACTGACTCAGGGTCAGACGTTTTCGGGGGCCTACGGGGGAAGTGAAGCCAATGTAGCCGTGTCGTTGGCCACGATGGGCGACGACGTGGAGTATGTGACGAGGTTGCCAAAGAACCAGATTGGTCAGGCTGCCAGTATGAAACTGCTGGAATACGGCGTCGGGATGCCCAATACGCTTTGGGGCGGCGACCGCATGGGTACGTATTATTATGAGGAGTCTGCGGGCATGCGCAGCTCTAAGGTGGTCTATGACCGTGCCAACTCGGCTTTCTTCGAACTGAAGCCGGGAATGTTCAACTGGCGGGAGATTCTGAAAGATGCTGCCATTTTCCATGCATCGGGTATCACCGGGGCTATATCAAAAGGTTCGTGTGATGCCACTTTTGAGGCATTGGATATTGCAGATAAAATGGGGAAAACGATTTCTTTTGATATCAATCACCGCAAGAATCTTTGGAAATATGGGGCTGACCCTCGGGAGACATTGAGCCGCATGCTTGAATATAGTGATGTGGTTTTTGGTGATATCATCGAATATGAATTCATTATGAACCGTCAAGTCCCTTTCGAGGCAACCGATTCAAATTACAAGATGCCGTTGGATTTCTATGAAGAATGGTTTGATGAGATTCATCAGCGCTTTCCACGATGCAACAAGTGGCTGATGGGTATGCGTAATATGATGAGTTCGAGTCACAACACGCTGACAGCGTTGCTTTGGAGTAACGGCAAACTTTATCACACTCGCATCGACGATATCCATGACATTGTGGATGCCATGGGCGTGGGCGATGCCTTTATGGCCGGACAGTTGCACAGTCTGCTTACATGGCCTGGTGATGACCAGCGTTTGCTTGATTACGCTTTGGCAGCTGCCACGCTGAAGTATTCTGTTCCTGGAGATGCTAATCTCTGTACGGAAGCAGAAATTCTGGAATTCCTAGGAATTTAATTGAGAATGTAGAATGTAGAGTGTAGAATGTAGAATTATGATTACCTGTTGTGCCCGAAATCAGCCTATAGAAGTAATCATAATTTTACATTCTACACTCTACATTCTACATTAGTACCCCGGGTTCTGCTTCCAGTCAGGATGCATCACCAGCAGGTCGGCAGGAATGGGGAATACGATAGTGTGGCCGTCGGCTTCGTGCGAGGCGTCGGTCTTAAGATCATAGGGTTTATTGAACCGTCCGAAGCGGATGAGGTCGTTTCGCCGCCATCCTTCCCACATGAATTCCATCAGACGCTCGCGTAGCAGGATGTCGTCGTTCACTTCAGCGTATGGAGTCCAAGTTTCAGGAATGTTTGAGCGTGAATAAACCTTGTTGATGGCAGCGATGGCTGATTCTTTATCGCCCAGGCGATAGCATGCTTCAGCATACATCAGTATCATGTCGGCAAAACGGAAGAGCACGATGTCGTTGTTCATCAAGCGTCCTTCGTCGAGCGAGTTAAAGTCGAATTCGTATTTAAATATTCTTGCTCCGGCGGTCTTCTCGTATTTCTCTCCAGAGAGGTCGAATTTTGTAACGGCCAGCGGCCTGTAGTGTAAAGCTGTCTTCCCGTCTTCATCGCGAACCAACTGACCGTTGACGGCGACATCGTCATGATAGAAATTGTAGTAGAAGCGGTTGTCGGGCATACATACTCCTTCATCGAATCCGAAAGTCCTCACTGCGCTGACGGTAGCGCACGGTCCGTTCTCCGACGCACAGTTCAGTGCAGCTCCGTGGAGATAGTGGCGAGAGCGGAAGAAGTACCAGTACTTGTTGTTGAAGAGCAGCGGGTTCATAGGAATCACGAAGATGTTCTCCCGGGAACTCTCGTTGTGAACAGCGAAATTGTCGGAGTAATACTCGGAGAGTGTGTAAAAATCTTCGATGGAATGGAACAGATTCTGCACTGTTTTCCAGGCATTATCTTCCGTTATTCTATAAGTGAAAGCATCGCTGCTTTTGAGGATAATGTCACGACCATCGGGACGTACGTTGTCGGTCCAGTCGTTGTCGGTATAGACTTCAGCGTTAATGGCGAGTTTCATCATCACAAAATAGACTACGAATGCAGTCATCCGGCCATAATATTCGGAATTGGGGAACTGGCTATATTCGGAGGGTAAAACGGGCAGCACGTCCGACAGCTCATTGTAAATCCAGTAGAAGAGCGTCTTGCGGTCGCTGAGTGTCATTTGGCTCGACTTGGTGTCGGTAGAGGTTACTAGGGGAACCCGTCCGTAGAGGTCCATGAGATAGAAATAGTACATGGCACGGAGGGCTCTCAGCTCGGCCTTGTACGATTCCAGTAGGGCTAGCTCATCTGAGTCGTTTGTCTTGAAGGCATCCATGCGCTCGATACCTTCATTGCAGAGCATGACCACCTTAAAGAGATAGTCCCAGGTGTCCTTGAGCGGAGCTTCGCCTGCCGTCCACTTGTGGAAGAATAGACGGTACCAGAGGCCGCCGTCGTACCAGTCGCTGCCGCGCACGGGAGCGAGTTGTTCATCGGTGCTAAACGAGTTCAGGTCGTAGACGCCGCGGTCGGTTCCCTGCAGTCCTTGGCTGTGATCGGCGCCGCCGATATAGTTGTAAACGCTGAGCAGCGCGTTTTTCTTCAGCGCGTCTATTGTGCCGTAGGCCTCTTCGGGTGTTATCTGGCTTTTGGGGTCATCGGTCAGGTAGTCGTCGCACGAGGTCAACGCTACGCTAAGTGATAAATGACAAATGATAATGGATAAGGTTATCAGGTGCCGGCGGTTTATCTTGGTAATCATATTTGCTCTGTTCTATTTAAAAATTCAAACTGACACCCAATGTCCAGGTGCGGTAAAGGGGATAGGTACGCTTATCGTCGAGGCCGAGCGTGCCGTTGATGCTCGACGAATTAATCATTGGCGTGAGTCCGCTATAGCTGGTGATAGTGGCCACGTTGTTGAGCGTCAACGAGAGTCGCATAGATTCCAGGTAGCGGTTCTTGGGAATGGGAACCTGCCAACCCAGCGTGATGTAGTCGATGTTCACATAGTTGCCGCTTTCCAGCCAGTAGTCGGTAATGTCGCGAGAGGCGATTTTCTCGTTGGGCGCCTCTTCCAGCACATTGTAGAGGGGCAGCGAGGTAACGTCCATATAGGTGAGGCTCGTGCCGTTGTAGATTTTGTGGCCGAAGGCACCGTTGGCTTGCAGGGTGATGTCGAAATTCTTGTAGCGGAACGAGACGTTCGATCCCAGCAGCATTTTCGGAGTGGCTTGGCCGGCAATATAAGGACTGTCGTACTGATATACTCGTGTGCCGTCGCTGTTCACCTGGAATCCGGTGAAGTGAGGCATGTAGAACACGCCCAGCGGTTGTCCGATAGCCTGGAACACCACGTCGTTGTAGCCGTGGAATCCGGCACCGTTCATCGTGGAAATAGCAGCCATCGCGGGTGCCAGCATCTCTTCGCCTTTATAGTTGCCGGTCAGCGAGAGCAGCTTGTCCTTTGGCAACGTCAGGTTGGCATTGATGGTCAGCATCATGTCGTGGGTGACGAGCGGTGTGCCGCCGAGCGAGAATTCCATACCGCTTTTCTCCATCGAACCCATATTGGCCACCAGCTTGGGATATTTGAAAGGAGGCACGCTGACCGTGTAGGGATAGAGCATGTCGTAGACCTTGGTGTGATAGTAGTTGGCCGAGAACACCAGTCGGCTTTTGAGCACTTCGGCGGTGACGCCGAGGTTGAACGTTCTCGACACCTCCCATTTCAGGTCGGGATTGCTGTTCTTCAGCTCGGTATATGTGGTAATCAGCGTCTGTCCTGCTGCTGGCGTGCCGTTTGGCTCGAGCAGGCGCAGTGTGGTGTAGCTGTCAATGGCGCCTTGGTTTCCGGCCCATCCCAGTCCGGCGTTGATCTTAAGGTCGTCGAAGATGTTCAGGTCGCGGATGAATTTCTCCTTGCCTATGTCCCAGCCTATGGAAACTGACGGGAAGTTGCCCCACTTGTTGTTGTCGCCGAACTTCGATGAACCGTCGGCGCGCAGGGTTGTATTGATGGAGTATCGTCCGTTGTAGGTATAGCTGGCCTGTCCCATGAACGAGACCATCGATGGATATTCGTAGAACGAAGTGGTTCCGCCCCATGGCCTGACGGCACCGCCCGCCAGATTGTCGTAGCCGCCAATGTCGTTGCTGAACTGCGTCACCTTGACGCCATAGCCCCTTTTCTTGTCTTTCTGGAACTCGGCAAAGAGTGAAGCCAGGAAGCTATGCTTGTCCCACTTCTTGTTGAAACTCAGGATTGCATTTTGCAGCAGCGACTCGCTGCGTGTGGTCTGCCGTTGGGCCTCTCCGCCGCCAGCGGTCGAGGTGGGCAGATAGACCATCAGCTCGTTAGTGTCGTAGGTATATGCACCGAAGAGGGATAACTTCAGTTCGGGCAGCAGCTGGAAGGTTAGCTTGGCATGGGTCGAAATGTGTGTTCCCGTGGAGTGGTTCTTCTGTCCGATCAGCGCATTGGGGTTTGTGATTTGCGAGGCTCCGGGGTTGCCGTCCCATGCTCCTGAGCTGTTCGGGTGGTCGGGGAATGTGGGGTTCCACGAGGCAGCTGAATAAAACAGCTTTTGCTCGTCGTAGATGTTGTGCTCCTCCTGCGATGAGGCGAACATGCCGAGGTCGATGCGCAGGAACCCGTCCCACATAATCTGCGTCATGTTCATGTTCGACAGGAACGAACGGTTGCCGATTTCCTTAATGACTTCCTGCTCTTGCATATATCCCAGACTGACGCGGTAGTTTGAGTTCTTGCCTCCGCCGGCGAAGGCTATATGGTGCTGGTGTATCAAAGCGTTCCGCTCTATCTGTTTCTGGAAGTCGTTGTCGCACCCGAGGTCAATCAGAATCAGGTTGTGCTCCTTGACATATGAGCGGTAGCTGTCGGCCGACAGCATATTCAGTCGCTTATAAGGAACAGAGAGGCCAAGCGAACCGTTATAGTTGATGCTCGCCTTGCCTTCTTTACCCCGCTTGGTCTTGATATCAATAACACCGGCAGCACCACGGCTTCCATATTGTGCCGTTTCTGAAGCATCCTTCAAGATGGTAAAACTCTGGATGTCGGTGGGATAGACCGATTGGAGCAGCGTCAGGTCGCCCATCACACCGTCGACGATAATCAGCGGGTCGTTACCGCCTGTGAGCGACGTAGTACCACGAAGTCGCACCGCGCTGAGGGCGTTGCTGCCGTTCCGCTCCACCTGCAGACCGGCCACACGTCCACGGATGGCATCCATGGTGTTGGTCACCTGGTTCTGGTTGTTCATCTGACTTTCGTCGATGACACGTACTTGACTGGTTCTGGCATTATCAAAATATCCTATAGCCTTGAGTGTGTCTAAAGCCGTTTCCCCAGTTGCTTTCTGTTGGGCGAACCCCATCTGGCAGGCAGCAACTATAAGGGCAATAGTTGTCAGAATCCTTTCGTTCATGATAATAAGGTTAATTAGAAATAGAATAACGATGCAAATGTAGGTATAAAAAAAAGAAAATGCAAGTTTCCCCAGCATTTTCTTTTACTTCTCATCAGGAAGGATACATAATTTTATTTATTGTATCCAAAAACCTTTACCATTGTATTTTGACGATGTTTCCCCATGTTATCGTCATCGTTAACGTTAGGATTACTTGTGCTTCTTGTAGTACTCCAGTCCGCGTTTTACGTTTTCCCTCACGGCATCACTCGAGATGGTAGCACCCGTCACACCATCAGGATTCAGCTTGACAGCCTTATTTACCTTCTGTCCATCCCACGCCTTCAGCATCTCACGCTTCACGCGTACGAAATACTTAGGAGTTTCCTGGTTTTTCAGTGCTTCAATTTTCTCTACCTTATCTTTCTTGATAGTGATTTTCAGGGGAGTGGTACCACGGTATCCTTTCACATCTTTAGCTAAGGTCGTCGTGTTAACCACATATGAACCGTCAGCCATCTTGATCATCGCATTGTCGTCTTTTTGGGCGGCATTCAGTCCTGCAGTGGCAGTGGCCAGAAGTACCAGCGCCAGAGCTGCATTCATCATTTTCTTCATTTTCATTTTATTTATCTGATATGATTGGGCTGCAAAGTTACGAAAAATCGAGTGGAGAACACGATTTTTATTGTTAATCTAATAAAAATCTTCAAAACTTGTTTATTTTTTATCCCGAGATGGAGTAACTTATGAAAAGTTACGAAAAATCAAGTGAAGAACACATTTTTTATTGTTAATCTAATAAAAATCTTCAGAACTTGTTTATTTTTTCTCCCGAGATGGAGTAACTTATCTAAAATTACGAAAACATTTTGAATCCGCTCTTTTCGCTAACTTTCTTTAATGAAAGTCCATGAAACTTTGCGTTTGTTCCCTAAATAATACCAATTTTGTAGTAATACTAATACTTTTACGGTTTTATAGCCGCAGCAACGATTTCTGCGATGCGGTGAGCACCCTTTTCATTTGGATGGATGCCATCTTTGAGCATCTTGTCACCGTCGTTGGCGTAGAGCGTGTGGAGGTCAATCACCTGCAGGCCATATTGTTTAGCAACTTTTTGCTGAATGGGGATAACGCCGTTCACGATGACGGAGTCATTAATGTTCCACGTCGATTTAAAAGCGGGAATGGGTGTGCAGAGGAAAATTTGAGGCTTTACGGGTTGTGCTTTCTTTGCTTTCTTGCTTTTCTTCGTTTTTACGGGTGTCAGATCTGGACACAGTTCGGTGAGCATCTGTCGCAAGTCGTTCTCAAATTCTGCCTGATGCTGCCAGTTCTGTGGTTTTGAGTCGTTAGTTCCCAGTTTGATGACCACAATATCGGGCTTAAAGGCCAACGCATCGCGCCATGCCGTTTCCTTCATATAAGGATGGTCGCCCTTGTTCAGCATTGTGCGTCCGCTCACGCCGAAGTTCTTCACCCAATAGCCTTCTCCCAGCATCTTCTGCAACTGAGCCGGATAACCGTTCACCGGAGCCATCTCAATACCATGGCCGTCGGTGATGCTGTTTCCGATACAGGCTACGCGGATGGCGTCGGTCTGGGGAGCAGGATGGGCGTTAAGCCAGCTTTCAAGTTCCGTGACCAGCTGATCGTGGTATTTGAACCAAGAGCCGAATCCGAATCCGTGGCCACCAGTGGGATAGACAAACAGCGCACAGTCGTTGCCTGCATTTCGCATGGCTTTGTAATATTCCAGCCCGTTGGTTACGAGTGGCACCAGTCCGTCGTCACTTGCCGAGAAGATGATGGCCGGGGGCGTGAGGTGGCGCTTCACGGCATTCTGTGTGGAGAAGTCGTGTACCATTTTCGGGTTCTTCTGGTCTTCACCCAGGAAGTTGCGGCACGACCACACATGCGTCACCCGTTCGTCCATGGAGATGACCGGATAAAACAGGATGGAGAAGTTAGGCCTTAGTTCGTAGGGGGAAAGAGTGGAGATGACCGAAGCCAGATGGCCACCTGCCGAGAATCCCATGATGCCGACATCCCAGGGGTTGATGCCCCATACCGCAGCCGAGTCGCGTACGATGCGGAAACCCTTTTCCACGTCGCCGATAGGAATCGAGCGGTTGCCTTTCGGCAAACGATAGTTCACCACGCAGTAGGCAATGCCGCGTTCATTGAGCCAACCAGACCAGGCATAGCCTTCATGTGTGTTGGACAACATGGAATAACCGCCGCCGGGTATGCCTACAACGGCCCTGCCAGCAGGTTTCTCGGGGAGGAACACCACCATGTTTGCTGCCCCGTCATCCGTAAGATTAATGGTGAATTTACGTGCTGTTTGTGCCTGTAGCGTCAACGCTGAGGTCAGCAGGAAAAAGAGTAACGTAGAAAACAGATTCTTTTTCATTGTGATATAAGTTTTCTTAGGATCAATATACAATTTTATTGCTGCAAATGTACAAAAAATTGAATAACAGACAAAATAAATAGCAGAAAATAGGTACTAAAACCAAATTAAAATGGAAGGTAAATATATATATATTTGCACGGTAATGTGCAGATTTTTCTCGTAGAGACCCTTCGACGAAGCGTTTACATTCGGCGAAGCCGGGGTAAATAATTTCTGCTTCCAATTTGTAACTACTATTTAGGTAGCATTAAATATGTGAGTTGTGAAAATTTTCCTTTGTTTTTGTTTGGAAGTTAAGATTATTGTTGTATCTTTGCAAAAAGTAATGATGGTTACTGTAATAAAGAATACTATTTCAGGTTATGAGATTCTACGATAGAGAAAAAGAGCAACAGGTGCTTGGTGAAGTGCTTCACAGAAGCAAGTCCGAAGCAAAGATGACTGTACTGATGGGACGCAGGCGCATCGGTAAGACGGAGCTTTCGGTTAGATGCGGCGATGACACGGTGCTGTATTTCTTCGTAGGCAAGAAGGCTGAGACGCTGCTCTGTCAGGACTACGTGCGAGAGATTCGTGAGAAGCTGGGTGCACCGATACTCGGTACGCCACGCACTTTCTCCGAGGTGTTCAGGTTCGTGCTACAACTGTCAGAGAGTCGCCCTTTCACACTCGTCATCGATGAGTTCCAGAATTTCCTGAAGGTGAATCCCGCTATCTTCGGCGACATACAGCGCGACTGGGACTTACATAAGGGCAAGAGTCACCTAAACCTCATTATCAGCGGCTCGGTATTCACGCTGATGAAGAAGATCTTTGAGGATTACGAGGAACTGCTTTTTGGCCGTGCCAACGAGAAGATGACACTTCAGCCATTTACGACTGACGTACTGAAGCAGATTCTTGCCGACTTCAATCCCGACTATACTCCAGAAGACTTGTTGGCACTCTACAGTATCACTGGGGGCGTTCCCTGGTATGTCTCGCTGCTGCTCGATAAGGGAAAGATTCGCCGTGACGATATGCTAGGTGCACTGACAGAAGAGAACTCACCGTTTATCAATGAGGGAAAGAATATCTTGATAGAAGAGTTCGGCACCGACTATGTGACATATTTTTCCATTCTGACCTGCATAGCCAGTGGATTGAAGACCCGCAGCGAGATAGAGAACGAGCTGGGCAACAACAACATCGGGCCGTATCTGGTGAAGTTGGAGGACTACTACAAGATCATCACTAAGTCACTTCCCATCTTTGCCAAGGAAAACAGCAAGAAGGTGAGGTATCAGCTCAATGACTGTTTCCTTATATTCTGGTTCCGCTTCTTCTACAAGTATCAGGCACTGGTGGAAAACAAGGCATTGAAGGCTCTCGGCGACATCATCCAGCGAGACTACAGCAGCGTGTCGGGCTTTATGATGGAGCGCTATTTCATGAAGAAATTCCAGGAAGAAGGCCGCTATATCGTAGGAAAATGGTGGGACAGAAAAGGAGACAACGAGATAGATCTGATAGTCGTTGACCCCATCGCCAAGGAAGCCTGGATATACGAGCTGAAGAAACAGGGCTACAGATATAAGGAAGATGAGTTTCGTGAAAAGGTGAATAACGTACTGAGTCAGACACCTGAACTGCGGAAGCTGACCGTCCATCTGGGTTCGCTGTCTTTGGAGGATATTCTATAAATACTCTCCATTGTATACTTGGTACGAGGAGTATTTATAGAGTAACAAACGTCTCGTAGAGACCCTTCGACGGAGCGTTTACATTCGGCGAAGCCGGGGTAAATACTTAAAGCGTAGGAGAAAACCTTGGTGAAAGCCCATAAACTAAAAAATCCTCAACCGAAGTTGAGGATTTGCGCTCCAGGATGGGCTTGAACCAACGACCCCCTGATTAACAGTTAAAAAATGTAATATTTTATGATATTATGTTTTTGCGGATTTGGCTGATTCACAGAAAGTTAGTAATTTTGCAGCACTTTATGATACTCTAAGAAATAGCGTAATTCTGAGTATTAATAACCAAAATTTGTTCAGACGAAATGCCTGTATTTAAAGTGGTTTTGGAAGGTTGAGAGTTTCGAGATAACCAAAATTTGTTCAGATTTGATAAAATTGATTGATATGGCTGAAAAAAAGATGAGGGCGAAGATACCCAATATAGAGTCGCTGACGATAGGTAATTGTACTATAACACTGACTCTTGACACAAGATATAGAGACGAAAGCGGGAAATACCACGCTTCCATCCGGTTTACTGTGAATGGCAGCCGCTACTTCCTGCATCTGGGTTACAAATACAGCGCAGATGAATTTGATGCTATCAATAAAGCGGATGGCCGAGGACGTAGTGGGAACCAAAGCCGGAATTTCATTGATAGAAACCGGCTGGTAGAACTTTACAATCAGTACGTTGATCTAGTGAGGGATATGTACAATAAGGGAAAACTGAAATCTGTAGATAATGTCCGTGCTATCATAACTGGGCGCATTTCTACCTATGGCAGTTCAGATGAAAGCTCTAGTCCTTATGCCAATTCTTTTCTTGGTCTGTGGAATGAGGTTATATCACAGAAGAAAGCAAGTACGGCAGAGACGTATCGTAATGCGCGTGACTGTTTCATCAAGAGTGGTGTTTATGATGCAAAGGATGGGTACAATGTAGATGTGGATAAGATTAAAGCCTGGATTGCCTACATGAAAGATAAGAGATACACGCAAACCACAATTGGTTTCTATCTTCGTGCCATTCGTGTGGTTTTCAAGGCTTGTATTAGCAATGGCTATATGCGGGAGAAAGATTATCCATTCAGTGCTTCCGACCCGATGAAGATAAAGATTCCTTCGGGTTCTTCTCGTAAGACGGATTTCTTGAATGTTGAACAAATGACAGAACTATATGAGTTCTATGTCGATGGCAATATTCCCCAAGAATATAAGCATCCAAAAGAGATGAAGCAAAGTCTTGGCATGTTTCTTGCCCAGTATTTGGGTAACGGATGCAACCTATATGACCTGGCTTTGGTACGTTATGATGATTATTTCGATATATCTCAGCACAAAGCACTCCGGTTCTTACGCCACAAAACGAAAGACCATTCAGAAACTGGATCAGAAGTTATTATTCCCATCATTCCGCCTTTGCAGAAGATTCTGGATGAATTGGCCGCACCAGCGAAAAAGGGTTCGTTGGTGTTTCCCTTCCTCTTGGGCGAAGGTATTGATCCCGACAGCAAGAAAGCAAGGGACAAGATACATCAAGAGAATCACAATGTAGCAGACAGAGTGAAGAAAATAGCCAAGATACTGGGATGGGAGGTTGAGCCTTCATCAACATTTGCCCGCCATAGTTTTGCTACCAATTTAAGTCGGGCGAAGGTGCCGATGGACTATATCAGCTTTGCGATGGGGCATTCTCTGGGCAATAAAGGGCAGATTACAAAACGTTATATATCGCCATACCCCATAGAGGAGCAGATGCAGTACAACTCCTATTTGCTGGATCTTCAAGAATTGAAGTCCCTGCGTCAGAAAGATTTCAGCAAAGAGGAATTAGTCAAGATGGTTAAGGAATCGATGACGAAAGAAGAATTGTTGAGTCTGCTTTTGGACAAGTAGAAGGCTAAAAACGAGAAAAGATAGATTAAGTGTGCCAAGATACAAAGAAAAATTGTACCTTTGCAACATATTATAATAAGGTATAAGGAGTTAATGGCAAATCGGAAATACAGATACGAGGACATGCAACCCGTGTTAGAACGGCTGTTACAGGATAAGGAATCGGATGAACTGGAGTTTAAAACGGCTGCAGGGGGATTCCCCAAATCCTTTTGGTCAACCTATTCTTCATTTGCCAATACGA
>CACZVX010000081.1 GCA_902784755.1 uncultured Prevotellaceae bacterium | reverse complement strand
ATCCTCTGCCTTATCTACATACACGACGTTCTTCACATCTGGAATTGCTTGTTCAGATGCCCGATAACCACAAGTGGAATAGTCCATCGGTACATACAACACAGGTTTCGGCTTGGGAGCAGCCCAAACCACACTGGCCATCATGGCCATATAAAAGAATAAAATACTACGCTGTTTCATATCATTAAGACGTGATTCCAAACAGGATGTAACTATCTGAATATAAGGAAAGCGGATGCTCCTCTGAGAGATGCGCCCCTAAACTATCTGTGCCTTTCAAGAGAAAAGATAACACATATAGTATGAACACATAAAAATAGAGGCGCATCCTCTCGGATGCACCTCCAAATTTGAATTATTGGGATATTAAGGTTATTCAGCCAGCGGATCATAAGTACCATTGGCACCACCCTTGTTGTAATCCTCCCAACCCACAGTCTGTGGCAGCTCCGGATTGTTGATCTGCTCTTGTTGGGTATATCCCCAGAAGTAGTAACGGGCATTCCACGTCATTGTGAGAGGAGTATTATTAGAGTCGTAGGCGTCACCCTTGATCTTCTTGCGTACCAAGAACTGATCGTAGAAGCTCTTCAGGTTTTCCAACTGTTCTTCCAATGGTTTCTTCACGATAGTCTCACTCAGGTCAACTGCATAAGCATCACGCTCTGCACGAGTCAGGCCACCCATACTAGCTTTGAGAACCGGGTCGGGATTCGTAGCGTCTTTCTTCTCAGTATTGTCACCGGCAGTGAAGGGCCATGTACGTCCACTTGTACCATCGGTATAGTTATACTTGTTCTGAAGGCGGAACACAAACTCATCACGGCGTTGTCCTACGAAAGGCTTGAAGCCTAAATAGGTACAAGTGTTGCCACCCCAACCTGTCAGAGCCTTGCCACCAGTTGCAGCCAGTCCAGTACCACCGTCGAAGAGCAGCCAGCGACGCATATCCTCGAAGCGTTTTCCTTCATATGCGAATTCAATCTGACGCTCATAAAGGATGGCAGCCATACAGGCAGCCTGATCGCCTGAGAGATTTGCAGGCAAACCATAATTGTTTTCAGATGAATAACCTGCACGGACACGAATACGCTTGAGAATTTCCACAGCCTCGTTCATTTGGCCAGCACCACAGGCAGCCTCAGCCAAATTCAGCAGCACTTCGGCATAGCGAATCTCCATGGTAGAAGTCATGCACTCACGGAATCCCACATTCTTACCAGCGGTGTTGAAGTTGTAGTTAGGAGTAGGATTCACATCGAGATCGTCAGAGAACTTACGGATATACATACCATGGACTGAAGTCAGCAGGTTATCAGCACCGAAGTGGTCGCTATTCATCGGATTATCGAAATTAGCCGCATCATTATACCATACATAATTCCAAAGGATATACTCGTTACCAGTATAAGGATTAGCACTGGTACTGGTATTTGGATCTCCATTGAAGCGCCAATACTCACCAGGGAATGCGAACGTACGATAGAAACGTGGATCACGGTTCATGAACGGATGTTCTGCATCATAGGCAATGGAAGAAGCTTCCAGTTTTGTATAGGAATCATAGCTGCTGGGGCGCTTTCCATCCTTCATCGGGAAGAGATCCACAATCATATCTGTAGGAGTCTTACCGTTGTTACCAAGCGTGTTGGCGGGACGAATCTGCTGTTCCCAAAGATTGTTACGCTGATAGTCAGGAGTAAGGTCGGGTGTATACTTGTTATAGCAGGACACAAACACGGCCTCTGGATTACCGACTATATCCAGAAACATCTTTGCCCAACCAGAACCGTTCACACCAGGATTATTCTCATTGGCAAGACCATAGCCACAGGCATTGATCGTTGGCAATTCAGCCTTAATGGTGTTATACGCATTTGTCCAACGGGTCTGATCATTGTCGCGATTGAAGAGCGGACTTGCCCAAAGCACCATAACACGGTGTTTGAATGCAAGACATGTACCGGTAGTGACACGTCCCCAGTCGTTAGCCGACCAAGAATTAACAACCGTACGCTTCTTCAGCATTTCTGCTGACTTGTCAAGCTCACTGCAAATGAATTCATAGCACTCCTTAGCGGATGAACGCGGGGTAACAGCTTCAGGAACAGGGTTCTGTACTTCTGTTACGATAGGAATAGATCCGTAATAACGGAACAGCAAGTAATAACACCATGCGCGGAGGAAGTAAGCCTGACCTAACAGTTCATTCTTCTCGTCTTCTGAAAGAGACCCGCCCGCAATACCAGCTATAGTCTCATTAATTTCACGAATACGGGCCCAAGAAGATCCGAAATAGCCGGGAGCCTGAGAAGTACCAGTAATTGTATTCATATCCACTTGTGGATTGACAAAGCTACTGAAATTTCGATATTCCTCTGTGCTCTGTGAGTGGTTATCGGACATTCCAAGACTGTTGTACTGCCAAATCTGAGCACCTCCAGCCTGAATATTAGGAAGGGTGATACGATAGCACTCGTTCAGACGTCCGTTGGCACCGCTGTAATAATTGTAAATTTCAGATGTAACGTTGCTGTAGTTCTTCTTTTCCTCGATGAAGTCATCGCTACAGCTGCCCATCACGGCTGCTACTGCTATTGTAAGACAGATGGCACCTATATTTAATATTCTTTTCATTATCGTCATGATTAGAAGGTTACGTTAAGACCGATAGTAAACTTACGCAAAGCGGGATAAACACCATAGCTCATCATCGGGTCGATGAAGTTCTCTGGGTATGGATTATAGAAGCTCAGCAGGTTCTGGCCTGTCACGTTGACACGTGCCGACTGGATGCCGATGAACTTGCAAATATTAGTTGGAATACGGTAGGCTAATGTCACGCGGTTCAGTGTAACCCGAGTTCCGCTAATGCGCCAGAATGTAGAAGTCTGGTTGTTCACACTTGCATAGCGCATGTTGGGATAATGGGCATCACGGTTGGCTGCCTGCAACAGGTTGCCTTCTGCATCATAGATATCATTATACACGAACATGTCATCGGGATTCCAGAACGAAGGCATGTTGACATATTCCAAACGCTTGTAGTTGAGGCTGTTGTTGGCACTTACGCCATCGCTCGGAGCAAGGGCACTTCCTGGTACGAAGCTATATCCTCCCCAGCTGGCACCAAGCTGTGCGGAAAGCTGGAAACTCTTGTACTCAGCATTGAGGTTCAGTGAGATATGATAGGGATTTGAGCGGTGTGACAACTGTACCTCATCGAGGCCGTCGATGATGCCGTCAGGTCCTGCATACTCATGTGTTCCCTCGATAAGTGAGCCACGGATATCCTTGTAGATCAACATACCGGGACGTACCTGGTCCTTGGTCAGACCGAGATAACTGGTGATGTTATACTGTTTGAAGTATTCCTCGATGTCCTGGAACGAACGGAACATACCGATACACTGCATACCCCATGAACCACGGTCGGTGCGGCTTCCTTCGTAAATCGACTTGTAGTAGTTGCTGGTAGGCCACTCCATCAGGAGCACCTTATTGTCGTTAAGACCGGTGTTAAGTTGAACCTTGTATTTGAAGTCCTTACCTATCTTGTCGCGCCAGGTAATAGAGATTTCAGTTCCCCAGCTGTCCATCTTACCGTAGTTCTGTGGAGCACCACTAGCACCAACAGTAGTAGGAATGGTACCGCTGAAGCCGAGCAGCATTTCACGGTCCCACACATAGTAGGCATCGATATTGAAGCCCAGGCGACCGTTCAACACGCTGAAATCGAGACCGATATTGCCCTTATACGACTTGTCCCAATGAACATCCTTATTGATACGGGCACCGTTGTTGGCGGTTATGTGGCTGCCGGCAATGCCGTTCTCTCCGAAAATGGCACCTTTGTCGGCTGCGATGTTATAGGTCTGCATCCACTGCCAAGCAGAGATGTTGTCACGACCAGTGAGACCGAATGATGCACGTAGTTTCAGGAAGTCGAGCCATGTAACCTTCTTCATGAAATTCTCTTCGCTGACAATCCATCCTGCTGACACCGACGGGAAGGTTCCCCAGTAATTATCCGGATGGAACTTTTGAGAAGCATCAGAACGGATAAGGAACTCCAACAGGTAGCGGTCATTGTAGTTGTAGTTCAAACGACCGATAAGAGAGAGAGTTCCCGACTCTGAACGTCCCCATGTAGAGCTGGTATCACCACCATCGCTGGTGTTCAATGAGTTCGACTGTCCAGTGGAGAACTCATAGGGCTTAGTACCTTGACCAAGCAAATCCTCGGACTCTGACTCCGATTTCTCGATAGAGAAGAGTCCGCTCACATTATGCAAGCCGAACTGACGGGCATACGAGAGGGTAAAGTTGAGCTGGTAGTTATCCGAACGGCTCATGGTGCGCTGGATGTATCCGCCGTCGGTTCCGTTTGACACCTTGGCGTTGTTATGGCCGAGGATGAAGTTATTGTCAGCCATCATCACATTATTATAGAAATCTTCCTGTCCTGGCACCAACGTGTAGAGGTGCTCACCACTACCGGAACGCTGGTTCAAGCGGTAAACGGCAAACGAAGTACCGAACTCATTACCTTTACTGGTACCAATGGCCTTAGAATAACTCACGCGACCTTTTAAGCCTTTGAGTGCTTTTACAAACCCAAAATCGAGATCCACAGCACCACTGATGTAGAGGTTCGAGGTCATATTACGCGTATAGTCGCTGGAATTCTGCAGATATTCATAGTTGTAAGTCTGGTTGGCAGCCATTTCACCGTTGGTGATACCATACACAGCCATGGGGTAGCCTTTGATGTTCTCAGGAATGTAGCCCGGATGGGTGAGCAGCATCTGGTAGTCCTTGTCGCTACCGGTGCTCTGCACCTTCATCAGCGGTTTGTTCTGCTTGCCATAGTCACCGGATACCTGTAAGGAGGCTTTCACCCATTTTCCTACCTTCACGTCAGTTCCAGCACGGAAGTTCCAGCGGTCATAGTCAAGCTTACCCAGATTACCATCTTGTGTGAAGTACGACACACTGGCATAGTAGTTTGCCTGCTCAGTAGCACCGCTCAGGTTCACACTGTGCTGATGGGTCACACCCGTCTTCCAATGATCGTCCAGCAGATTGTAGTTCAGGTTCTTCATGGCCTCTAACTCATCTTTCTGGAAAAGGTCATAGCGTAAGTTGATGTCTGTTTCGGTAGGATCGGCCATCCTTACTGCATTCCACAAACGACCGTAATCGTAGGTGTTGAGCATCTTCGGTGTGCTCACAGCGTCAGTGATACCGACAGTTCCACTATAAGAAATCTGGGGAGCGCCTTGCTTTCCCTTCTTGGTGGTAACAAGTACCACACCGTTAGCGGCACGTGCACCATAAACGGCTGCAGCAGCATCCTTCAAAATAGAAATCGACTCGATGGTAGAGGGATCGAGGTTGTTGAAAGCATTGGCGTCGAGGATGAATCCATCGATAACATACAGTGGTGACTGTGCGTTCACACCGATAGCACTCAGGTCACCAGCACCACGAATGGTGAGTGAAGAAGTACTACCCGGACGGTTACCGCCACTATTGATACTAACACCATTTACCAAACCGCGCAAAGAACTGGTCAGGTCGTTCGTTGCCAGATCCGCAACCTCTTCCATGGGAACAGTCTCCACGGATCCTGTGAGGTGTGATTTCTTCTGTGTGCCATAACCCACAACCACGACTTCTTCAATCTGTTGTGCATCTTCCTTAAGCACAATCTTGGAAGCCTGCTTCATATCGGATATTGTCTGCGATACATATCCAATAAAGGAAACGATGAGTTGTCCCTTAGCAGGAACGGAGAGTGAATAGTTACCGTCTAAATCAGTAATCGTACCGCCAGAACTTCCTTTCACCTGTACGGTAGCACCGATAATGGGTTCTCCACTCTCATCTACTACCTGTCCTTTCACAATATTCTGCGCTGAGGCTGTCATCGAAACAAACGACATCAGCAGCACCAGACATATCTGGAAAAATTTGTTTTTCTTCATAATAATCTTTGTTTTAGAGTGTCACTGATTTATTGCAGCCATCTCGGATCACCGATGGTACTTGAGATCGCACCCTTAGCCTTGAAGTTAACACCACCATCATCCTTTGTCAAGTCGAGTGGTTTCAGCCAAGCCTTCACAGCATCCACATCAGCTAATCCAAATGCATCTTCCTTAGTAACGAACTTGAAGTCGTTAGCAAACTCTGCACCGTCACCACTGGCAATCGTAGTATAAGAAGTGTTCTTATCCACAGAATTAATAATAGTACAGTTACCCTGTAAGAACTTCTGCAGACGAGCGCAATAATAAGTTACATTATTATTGAAGGTAATCGTATAATTAGCGTTATTAGGAGTATTGTTAGCAAACTCCTTGTCAGAGAAAGTCATGATAAAGGTGTTGTCTGTCAATGTAGCACTACCGGTAGCAGAATCGAACATAGAAGTGAAATTGTTTCTGTTGAAACGGATCATACGGTTCTTGGCATTGCTCTTCAGATTATAGATGGTGCTGTTCTTAATAGTCACATTACGGATAGCACTTGAACCCCAAGATTGGCCGTCTTTATAATAACAGGTCTGTCCATAGCAGCACAATACGGCAGCATCACCAAACTTTGTTCCGTCATTATCCAGCTGTACAATACAGTTGACAATACGAACGTCAATAGCTGACCATGCCTTCTCACCAATGTAGAACAGACACATCTTCACATTCTTGAACATACAGTCCTCAAAAATCAGCGGATCATTGAGGATATAACTCTTGTCGGGCATGCCAAAGTTCGGTCCTTCCAAAGAAGGAGGAGGATTGTTTGAGCACTCTACCACACCCTTTGAGTTCTGTTCTGTGACATCAAACTTTATCCACTTGATCTTCAGTCCGGCAGCTGTGCGGATTACACCGTCGTAACCGATAGTAACGATAGGACGATGAATCTTATCACCACGGAAGGTTACTTTGTGTGTACCGAAGTCAACTTCTGAATTGAGCGTGTAGTTACCATTAGCCTGCAACTCGAAAGCCTGCTCATCTTCTGTGTCAATTAAATGACTGTTGATAAAGTCAGCAATGTCGGTGCCAACAGGTATGATCTGTGCTTCCACCATGGTGCTGTAAGCATAAACAGTAGGATCTGGAGCCGCTGTGTTGTTCAGCTTTTCATTACCTAATGTCTTCACACTCACACTGTACTTGGTATCATCTGCCTTGTCAAAAAGGAATGATACACCATCCACTGTCCCGTCATAAACCACAACAGGATTGGTAGGATCATCAACATTGTCCACATGGCAGTAGTAACCACCGGCACCTGGAACAACATCCCATGTAACACGAATACTCTCAGTACCATCGGCATTCACCACAGAAGAGAAGCTACTCTTCGACAGTTCCGGAGATGCAAGCTGAGAATCATGGACATTACTTGTGAATGTCTCTTCGCCGTCAAATCCTTTGGTACAAGATACAAAAAGGGCAACTGTCATTAAAAACAAGATCCCCTTTATCACCTCTCGACCACAGGAAAGACTTTTGATTCGATTTAGTCTTTTGTTCATAAGGTTATAATTTGGTTAAATAAAAAGATGCATAAAAAATTATAGATATATCTTAATAGAAGACGATGCCCACTTCCATATGTAATCATCTATTTCATAAAATTCTTAAAAAATGATAATCTATTTATGAAAAACAAATAAGGAGACATTCAGGATGCCTCCTTATTTATTATTTATATAATTATATAATCCTTATAAATTACAAATCTTAGAACCAGCGGGGATCGCCAATTTCGAAGGCTGACTGCTTGAAGTTGCCGTTATCGGCATCCTCGAAAGCAACAACGCCAGCAACACTGTTCTTAATAGGCTCATCGTCATCACCTGTGCTTTCAGCCTCATTGGTGTCGGTTCTTACACCATCATCACCATCAAAGTTGAACAAGTTGCCATCAATATCCCAAATGGGGTTCTTTCCGCTCTGGCCACCATTCATACCCTTAATCACCTGACCGCTCTTACCGCAGTTCACAAAGATGTTGTTCTTAACGGTATAAGCCAGCCACTTCTGATTGTTCTGACGATGAGTGAAGAAATTCTTAGACTTGGCAAGATTGTAGAAAGTACTGTTCTCAATGTCGAACTTCTGGATACCGTCTGCATTCAATTCTGTAAGCCTCTGACCACTTTGACTGCTGAAGAAAGCCTTTGTAGTAGCTGTGGCGGCATAAACAGTAGAGTTCAGGATATTGAAGTTAGCAACAGCGCTGCCCTTTGTAAAATCAACTGTCGTAGCATCAGCCACCTGTGCAAGGATGCAATTTATAACATTTAAGTTAAAAATAAGATTTCCTTTGCCCTGACTATAGAAGAGGGACTTGCTGCAAGAGATAAAAGCATCCTTAAAGGTGATGTCATTAATATAGCCGACAACACCTTCTGGAGCAGCCTCAAGTTCGACAATGTTAGTGGTAGCTGTGATCTTAGCACCATTGCCCTCAATGGTTAAAGGAATAGCGGTCACGATAGGAGCAGAAACTGTATATTCACCATCTTTTTCGAGTTTAATGGTTGCAGAAGGAACGTTCTCCTTGTCAACTGCAGCCCAAACCTCTGCCAAGTCGGCGCCACTTTTAGCCTCGACAGCAACTGGCTTCTTGGAGAATGTCACACTGATAAGGTTATTTGCATCGAAAGCCAAAGCCTGACCGTCACTTGTGATAACGTTCATCTGATAATCGCTCTGAGCATTAACTGCGCCAGCCACTGCGAGCATAGCAACGATTGCGGTAAAAATTCTCTTTTTCATAATTGTATGTTTTTTTATTGTTATTCTTAAAATAAAATTAGTTATTTGTTAATGATTTTATAGCTGCTGTTCGGAGTGCGAACTACGTGAATGCCCTTGCCGAATGCATTGAGGTCAGCTTTCACACTTCCGCTCTCACCCACAACGATCTGGCCTTCTTCCTGACCGCCAGCATTATAAACACGAATCACAGTACCTGGAGCAAAACCAGAGAACTTTGCCGTGGGAACAACCTGCTTAATAGCTGTTGCTTCACCTTCACCATCGAATGGCTTAGCAGAATTCTCAGCAAACTTGAGTTCATACTTCAGCAGATCACCTACTGCAATCTCTGCATAGACAGGATTAGTAGCGGCTACTTTCAGTAAACCATCCTCTACCAGAAGAACGGGAAATTCCGACAAAGGAATCTCCGTAACACCACCGCCCTTTTCGGTAATACACAAATACTGAGTCTGGGCAGACATCGTTGTCGATGTTGCCAAAAGCATCAGCATCGTAAAAAATTTCACGATAAAACTTTTTTTCATGTCATTTGGTTTTAAAGTTAGTAATTATAAAATTATTTTGTTTATAGCAGATTTGTTCTTCATTCGGAAAACGCACCTGTTTCGATTTCTTATGATTAGATATTTTGGACAAAAATAATAAAAAGGTATGAACATTCCAAATTTTTTAAGAAAAAGTAGTAAAAAGAACTTTTGGCGATACTTTTTTCTTCAGATTGAAGCCTTCTTTTGGGCCGCCCTTTGATTGATTTCGCCCAAACGGGGCCTTGTTACCTACAGAAATCTGAAAAAAGCCCTGTCTTACATGTAAAACAAGGGTGTTTTACCTTGTCTTATTTTCAATTATTGACTTTTAAAAATGGCATTCTTACAAAGCAAAATAGGGATGTTTTGCAGGTGGTGAGTAATTAGGCCCTAATTACTCTTCAAAATTGACAAAATTGAGGAGTGATTAAGCCCTAATCACTCCTCAAAACTGACGAAAAATAAAATCGCTATTTGATAACCTTTTTTCCGTTATATATATAGACTCCCGAAACGGTTGGTTTATAGGGTAAACGAATACCCTGCAAAGTAAACCACCCTTCCGCCATTTTAGTGTTATTATCCGTAGAAACATTCTGGATTCCTGTTGAATCCTGTTATTCATAATCTCAGTACTGATTGTTTCTAGAAACACGCGCACACCGCCTTTTTGTACCCTATTACGAATTTGACGGCCATTCACATCTTTTTAATGAGGTACCTGCACTAAAGTCAATTATTTTCCGTTACTTTGCAGAAAGACAACCGATAAAACCATTGAAGATGAAAGAAAAACTGAAGAATATCTTGCGGCTATTGCTGCGCAGTCCGCGGGAATTTCCTGTGGAGGCTTTCATGGGACTGGCCTTCAATATCTTGCGGCTATTGCTGCGCAGTCCACGGGAATTTCCTGTGGAGGCTTTCATGGGACTGGCCTTCTTTGCCATAGCCGCCTGGAATACAGGACATTACAAATGGGACGAAGCGCTGCTCCAAATGGTCAGCGGAGTTAATGCAGACATCCTGCCGCTGTTCGTGCCGCTGCTGGTGCTGACCTTCTGGCTGCATAAGGTGAACCGTTGGGCCTACGTGGTCTCAGGATTCCTTTTCCTGCCGCTGATGGCGCTCAACCTGAAACCTTTCCTCATGACCTATGGCTTCGGTTTCACTTATGTGCTGGCGGCCATCCTGTTGCTGGTGGGCGTCAAGCGCATGGACAACCGCAGTTTTGCCGCCCATGCCTTGCACGTGGTGACGCAGTTGTTCTTCGGACTTGTCATCGCAGGCATCATCACGGCAGCCCTTCTGGCTATCTTCGCTTCCTTCTTCTACATCTTTGGCATCAACGAGCCCGATAATTTCTACATTTACATGTGGGAGTTCGTTTGGTTCTTCATTGCCCCGCAAGTGTGCTGCACACTGATTACTCAGGGCGAAGACGAGGTGAACGAGCCTGCCCGGGTGCTGCAACTCATCCTGAACTTCATTCTTTCGCCGGCCATCATCATCTATACCGTTATCCTCTATGCCTATTTTATCAGGATTGTCCTGGAATGGGACCTGCCCAAGGGCGGCGTGGCCTGGCTGGTGATGGGCTTTGTGACAGTAGCGATGGCTGGCCGCCTGATGCAGTATGTACTCAAGCAGCACTACTACGACTGGTTCTACCGCAACTTCACGTGGATTGCCATTCCGCCGCTCATCCTC
>CACZVX010000080.1 GCA_902784755.1 uncultured Prevotellaceae bacterium | reverse complement strand
CGCCGATGGTACTGCAATGCAATGCGGGAGAGTAGGTAGCCGCCTTCTTTTTGAGAGAGAAGCCCCGATTTCTTACGAAGTCGGGGCTTTTTCTTTTTGTTAATTTTTCAATCTAGAATTAATCTAAATCAAAAAATATGTTTAAAAACATCTGCTTTTAAGCATAAAGTTTGCCTAAGTGCTTGATTTTTTATAATTTTGCTCCCGATAAGATATGAGACTATAGATCCTCTCGTGAATAGAGAGCAGTCTCATTAGTATTAACAGGAACTTAGATATAGAACCCTCTTTTGTATGGAGGACTTTATCGCGAGCTTTAAAAACCATAGTGATTATGTTAATGTTCAGGTTCCATAAAATCATTTATGATGAATAGATTACTTAAGGTATTATGTTTAATCGTAATTGTATTTTTGACGATTCCCTCAACGGCTACGGCCGGAAATAGAGGAGGACAGAAATCTTCTCATGTTAACTGGGAGCCTGTGATTGCTGCGATTATCCAGGTGGAGAGTGGTGGCAAGACTAATGCAAAAAATGGCAACCAGTGTGGAGCAATGCAGATTACACCAATTCTGGTGCAGGAGTGCAACAATATCTTAAAGGCACGTAAAAGTTCAAAACGCTATTCTTTGGCTGATCGCTTTAACATCAAAAAATCAAAGGAAATGTTTTTGTTGATACAATCGCATCATAATCCTAAGAACAGTGTTGAACATGCTATCAGAAGTTGGAATGGAGGTCAGCATTATAGTTTAAGGGCTACACAAAGGTATTTTGAGAAGGTGATGAGTTATCTCTAAGAGATTTTTATTTGGTATATCCGGTCGTTCTGTAAAGAGGACGACCGGTTTTTTTGTGACGTAAGCCAACAGAATAAAAAACAGATTATATCTTTCTATAAATGAAAACCCCGTCTATTGAGACGGGGTTCTGTGTTTTAGTTGCGGAGGCAGGACTCGAACATGCGACCTCCAGGTTATGAGCCTGGCGAGCTACCAACTGCTCCACTCCGCGATGTTAATTATGAGGTGTCCCTCATTTGCGAGTGCAAAGGTACGACTATTTTTTGGAATAACCAAATATTTGATGATATTTATTGAATAAGTTCTGGATTTAGATTCGTATTTTGTTCCTTTTGTATTATTTATTGGTTATTTTCCCTATTAAAAGATTTTAGCAGTTTATAGTTTTCATGCAAATTTATTTGGCTATTTCATTTTTTTATTTTACTTTTGCACACAGAAAGTTAATGTGCAATGTTATAGGAGAAATAAAGTATGTCAATATCTAAGACGAGACAGAAACTAGTTGATGTTGCCCGACAATTGTTCGCAAAGAATGGTTTCGAGAATACGACCATGAATGATATTGCTCTGCTGTCAGGAAAGGGTCGCAGAACATTGTACACTTATTTTAAAAGTAAAGAGGATGTCTACTTTGCAGTCATCGAGAGTGAATTGGAGCGCCTGTCAGATAAAATGGATGAAGTTGCGGCTCGCCGGATACGTCCTCAAGATAAAATTATTGAGTTGATTTATACACATCTGAATATGATTAAGGAAACTGTAATGCGCAATGGTAACCTGCGAGCTGCTTTCTTCCGGAATATTTGGATGGTGGAGAAAGTGCGCAAGAACTTTGATGAAGATGAAATTGAACTTTTCCGGAAGGTATATGCCGAAGGAAAGGCAGAAGGTGAGTTTGATATCGACAATGTGGAACTTGTAGCTGATATTACTCACTATTGTATAAAAGGTTTGGAAGTACCTTATATTTATGGTCGTTTGGGGCACGGTATGACTCCTGAAATGAGCAAGCCGCTTGTAGCCAAAGTCGTTTATGGAGCACTCGGAAAGAGTGGGATAAAATAAATTAATTTGAGGTACGTTATCATAAAAGATTATTTTTAAAACAAACAAAAATAGAAATGGGATTATTAGAAGGTAAGACTGCCCTGATTACAGGTGCAGCCCGCGGTATCGGAAAAGCTATCGCGCTGAAATTTGCTGAAGAAGGTGCCAACATCGCATTCACCGATCTGGCAGTAAACGAAGAAACGGAAGCTGAGATTGCAGCCAAAGGTGTAAAAGCTAAAAGCTATGCTAGTAATGCTGCTGATTTCGCTCAGACAGAAGAAGTGGTGAAGCAGGTGAAAGAAGAATTTGGTTCAATTGATATCTTGGTTAACAACGCCGGTATCACCAAAGACGGATTGATGCTCCGCATGACTGAGCAGCAGTGGGACGCTGTGATTGCTGTAAACCTGAAGAGTGCTTTCAATTTTATCCATGCATGTGTTCCTATCATGATGCGCCAGCGCAAAGGTTCTATCATCAATATGGCCTCTGTGGTAGGTGTTCATGGTAATGCCGGACAGGCTAACTATGCAGCTTCCAAGGCAGGACTGATTGCTTTGGCTAAGAGTATTGGTCAGGAGATGGGTCCCAAGGGAATCCGTGCCAATGCTATTGCTCCTGGTTTCATTGATACAGCCATGACACAGGCACTGCCTGATGATATCCGTAAGGAGTGGATTAACAAGATTCCTCTTCGCCGCGGTGGTACTGTTGAAGATATCGCTAATACGGCTGTATATCTGGGAAGTGACTTATCCAGCTATGTAAGTGGACAAGTAATCCAGGTAGATGGCGGTATGAATATGTAATACCCACCTTAAGCCCCTCCCCAAGGGAGGGGTTTTTTAATAGGTATGGAAGTTATCTACGAGGATAATCATATTATTATCGTTTCTAAGGAGAGTGGGGAGATTGTGCAGGGTGATAAGACCGGCGATACTCCACTTTCAGAAAACGTGAAGCAATACATCAAGGAAACGCATGCCAAACCTGGCAATGTGTTTCTTGGTGTGGTGCATCGTTTGGATCGTCCTGTGAGTGGTTTGGTTGTCTTTGCAAAGACATCAAAGGCTCTTACGCGCCTTAACAATATGTTTCGTGATGGAGATGTTCACAAAACTTATTGGGCGATAGTTGAGAGGAGAGAGAAAACTACAGGTGGGTATGTTCCCGACGGAGAGTGGCATCAGCAGGATAATTGGCTGGTACGTAACGAAAAACAAAATAAGAGTTATGCTTATGACCGAGAGAAGCCCAATGCAAAACTGGCGAAGTTACGCTATAGGGTGATTGGTGCTTCTGAACGTTATACTTTATTGGAAGTACAACTGATGACAGGTCGCCATCATCAGATTCGTTGCCAGTTGGCAGCAATGGGATGTCCTATTAAAGGTGACTTGAAATATGGTGCCAAGCGCAGCAATTCTGACGGTTCTATTTCGTTGTTAGCGCGTAGGGTGGAGTTTGTGCATCCCGTCAGCAAAGAAAACATCATTGCAGAAGCACCATTACCCAATGACAATTTGTGGCGGGCTATTTGTCCTTCGAAATAACGGATTCCTTTTTGAGTGAAAAGTCAAAACGCAAGCCGTTTTCGTTTTTGACTGTTATTTTCCCGCTATGTAAAAGCACGGCATTTTTCACGATAGCCAGTCCGAGTCCTGTCCCTCCCATTTTCCGGCTTCTTCCCTTATCCACGCGATAGAATCTTTCAAAGAGACGTGGCAGATGCTCTGGAGCAACGCCCGTTCCATTGTCTTTGAAAGTGAAAGACCAATAGCTAGGTTGTTCTTTGGCAGTGAGAGTGATAGTCGTTCCTTCCCCCGCATAAGCGATGGCATTGTCGGTCAGATTGCGGAAGATGCTGTAGAGTAGGGAAGATTCACCCCGTATGCTGATGCTATCGGGTATCTGATTGTGAAAAGCCATCATACGTTGCTCTAATTCCATGTGGCTTTCTTTCACGATATCCGCCACCATCACAGAAATATTTACAGTTTCCTGCTTGGAAATCTCTGGAGCGTAGTCCATTTTACTCAGCGTAGAAATATCATGCAGCAATGAACTCAAACGTTCAGTCTGTTCATGGCTTTTCACGATGAACTGTTGCTTGGTATCCTCTGGTATATCCGGATTTTCGATGATCGTTTCCAGATAACCGCGAATGCTGGCAACTGGTGTTTTCAGTTCGTGTGCTATATTTTGAGTCAATTCACGCTTCAACGTGGTTTTCTCCTCTTTCGATTTGGCAAGCTGATTGTCTAACTTGAGGAAATGGACAATCACAAAAACCAAAATAATAGGCGTTAGTAATGACAACCATTCCCACTTCTCATTGAGCAGGATGAGCAGCGCATTTTCAGCAATGAGTACCGCCAGAACGATGATATAGATTTTCGTTTCTTTCATTTGAAATAGTAGCCAAAGCCCATTCGGGTAGCTATGCAGTCGGCATAGGGACCTATTTTCTTTCTCAAACGGGTGATATTCACATCCACCGTACGATCAGATACAATAACATCATTAGGCCATGCACGATTAATGAGTTCCTGCCGTGAAAACACCCGTCCGCGGTTCTCCATTAAGAGGCTCAGCAACTCAAACTCCGTCTTGGTGAACGCCATATCCTCACCATTGATTGTTACTATTTTGCTATCAAGATCGATAATCAACTGTTCAAACTGAAGACAGTTTCCTTGAAGAGAAGTCGGTTGGGTGGTTGAGCGACGAAGTACGGCAGCAATTCGTGCTAACACTTCACGGATAGCGAAAGGTTTGGCTATATAGTCGTCGCCTCCAATTTCCAACCCTTTCACACGGTCGTCCTCTCCGTCCTTTGCCGTTAGGAAGATGATAGGCAGCGAAAGACCTTCAGCCCTCAGCTTCTTGGCTAGTTCGAAGCCCGACATTCCATCCATCATTACATCAAGCAGGAGCAGGTCAAATCTGTCAATCCTCATTCCGACAGCTTCCTCCGCAGAGTTTGCGGTTTCCACTTCATAGCCATTTGCCTGAAGATTGAACTGCAATATCTCACAGAGCGCCTGCTCATCGTCAACCACTAAAAGTCTTTTCATGTTGCAAAAATACGATATTATTTGCAGAATCAGTTATCAATTTAGGAAAAAACCTTATCCCATACGGGCTTCTACCACGTTTACTACGTAGTCTGCCAGTTTCTCACATTCACAGATAATGTCAGTATATAGCGTTCCCAGCGTATAACTATAGAGACGGTTGTCCACGTCCTCAATGTTCTTTTGTTTCAAATCATCTCGCATACTATTGATAATATTTTCCAACGAATAGGTGGCTTTCACATCAGCATTATCCTTACGTCCATGCAACAGCTCGACCATTTTCGCAATACTCTGTTCCGTAAGTTGCATCATCTGTTGCAGATGCGTATGCTGCTCGAAAGTAAACGTCTCTTTTCCTTCCTTCTTTCTATGGATGGTTCTTGCCAAGTTAAAACATGCGTCGCCGATACTCTCCAATTCGCCTATTTCACGTAGCATAGCCCGTATTTTGGCTTTTGTCTCGTTGCTGACGTGTGCATCACCAATATGTTCCAGATATTTGCCAATTTCCAGTTCCATCCGGTCGCTGATATCCTCGTATTTACGGATGCGCTCAAATATCTCTTCGAACTTTTTGTCGTCTTCCTCGTCAAGCAACTCCTGTACCATTCCGAACATTCTCTGCATTCGTTCGCCGAAGAGAGCAGTCTCTTTTTGAGCTTCAAATACTGAAAGTTCAGGAGTTTTCATAAGTCCACTATTGATATAACGAAGACGGAATGCTTCCTCCTCTTTGTCTGGTTTCATAGGCAGAATCCAGCATACAAAGCGTTCTATCTGAGAGATAAAGCCGATGAGTAATGCCGTATTGGTCACATTAAAAGCGGTGTGAAAAGCAGCAAGTCCGAAGGAAAGTTCCACGGGATTCTGGGTAGATGAAGAGGGATCGAGTCCCACAATTCCACATGCGAAATCCACAAACGGATAGAATACAATCATCACCCAAACGACGCCAATCAAATTGAACATCAGATGTGCCAGGGCTGCTCTTCGTGCTTGTGTGTTGGCTGTTAGTGCTGCCAGATTTGCAGTCATGGTTGTACCAATATTCTCTCCCAACACCAATGCTATACCTAAATAAACTGGCAGTACACCACTTGTGCAGAGTACCATCGTGATAGCCATCAATGCTGCCGAAGACTGAACAATACAGGTGAGCACAGTTCCGATGAGCAGGAAAATCAGAATGGAAGAATAACTGTTGGTATCAAACGAGGAAAAGAAGTCAATCAATGTTTGATTATGTCCAAGATCCATAGCCTTTCCTGTCTGGCTCATGACGCCTAAGGCGAAGAACATGAAAGCCACGCCATAGAGAAAATCACCCACGTAGCGGTGGCGTTTCGAGTAAATCAGAATAATTCCGAGGAGGAAAGCAGGCCATATAAAGTCGGTAATATTCAGTGAGAAACCTGCCGACATAATCCAAGCGGTTAGGGTGGTTCCGATGTTGGCACCCATAATCACAGAAATAGCCTGTGCCAGCGTGAGTAGTCCTGCGTTTACAAACGAAACAGTCATCACCGTTGTTGCCGATGATGACTGTACGGCTACTGTGAGCAGCATGCCCGTAAACATTCCTGAGAAACGATTGGTTGTCATGGCACTGAGCACATGTCGCAGCTGCGGTCCTGCCATCTTCTGCAATGCCTCACTCATTATTTTCATACCAAAGATGAGTAGTGCCAAAGCTCCTAAAAGCTGAAATCCGATAGTTAAAGTCATATCTTATCTGTTTGTTAATATATCTGTGGCAAAGGTAAAACACTCATGTTACAGCCTTGTTTCAACCTTGTTACAATTCCGTTACAATCTTCGAGAGATAGGGGTTTTGTAAGAATGCCGGAGAGGGGTTTGCTTAAATGGCATTCTTACATTGTTTAAATGGCATTCTTACATTGCTTAAATGACATTCTTACGTTGCTTAAATGACATTCTTACGTTGCTTAAATGGCATTCTTACAAAGGCCCTGTTTTAGGGGTAAAAAAGCCTTGATAGTATTGTGTAGTAAGGGAAATGAAGAAAAACTTTGTTTCTTGTTTTGATTTTTCGTTCGTTTACATTATCTTTGCAATTAAAATGCGAAGATATTGAAAAAATGATGCGCGCATTCAAGTGGTTGGGAATAGCCATTCTGATTCCTATACTGCTGTTTTGCTTGCTGGCCGTGCTGCTTTACTTGCCTCCTGTACAGAACTGGGCTGTAAAGCGGGTTGCTGCTATTGCGTCAGAGAAAACGGGGATGGAGATCAGCGTGGAGCATGTGAATCTGGAATTTCCGTTGAATTTAGGCGTCGAGGGCGTGCGCGTCATCAAGCCTCAGTTGGATGCTTCCGGCGGTAAAATGCTTCAGAAGGATACCGTTGCAGATATCCGTAAAATGGTCGTGGATGTGCGGCTGAAGCCGCTTTTCAAGGGCCAGGTCGAAGTGGATAAACTGGATTTGGAAGGCGTGAAGGTGAATACTACCGACTTTATATCCGACACGCAGGTGAAAGGCACATTGGGGAAACTTTCCTTGGAAAGCCACGGCATCGACTTGAAAGGAGAACAGTTGCGGGTGAATACGGCGCAGCTGGAGGATGCCAACGTGGACGTCATCTTGAGTGACACGGCTGCCGTGGACACTACTGAGAGTAAGAACAAGTGGAAGATTCTGGTAGACGACCTCAGCATAAAACGTTCGGATGTAAGAGTCCATCTTCCGGGTGATACCCTTCAGGTGACGGCTCATTTGGGTGAAACGAAAGCCCGGAACGGCTCGTTCGATTTCGGTAAGAAAGACTATCGCTTGGGGCAGTTTGAATGCAAGGAAGGACGCTTCAAGTATGATGACCGTTCGCAACCGCAACAGGCTGAGGGAATGGATTATAGCCACCTTTCGTTAAATGAAATCAACATGGCCTTGGATTCCGTCTCGTTTAATGATAAGGGATTGCTGCTGCGTGTCAAGGAAGCCGCCATGAAGGAGAAGAGCGGCATGGAGCTTCGCGAGCTTTCAGGTGGCATGGCTTTAGAGAGAGAAAAGGCTGGGGGAGACCTTAGCCGCTTGCGGGTGAACGACCTGCGGGTACGTACTTCAGAGAGTTCGGTTGACGGCCGTCTCGTGATGGACCTCAACACCTTCGATGACGAGAATCCCGGTAAGTTGCATGCCACCGTGGATGCCACGATAGGCAAGCAGGACATCGTCCGGGCAGCAGGTGCCTTGCCCCAGCAGTTCAAGCGGAAATGGCCTAATCAGCCTCTGACGGTGAAGGGCGTGGTGTCCGGCAATATGCGTCAGGCCAAGTTCGACGGCCTTCACGTGAAGCTGCCTGGTGCGTTGAATATGCATGCTTCGGGCTACGTCACCCATCCTACGGATCTGGATCATATGATTGCCGATGTCGATTTGGAGGCTAAGGGAGACAACATGGACTTCCTGGCCGCTCTTCTTCCCAAGGATGCCTTAGGCGATGTGCGTATTCCGAAAGGTATCGGCGTGAAAGGCAAGTTGAAGGCCAATGGCCAGCACTATCAGGCCAATCTCGTGGCAACGGAAGGAGGCGGCAGCGTCAAGGCCAATGTGGATCTGGACGCCAAGCGCATGAACTATACGGCACAGTTGCAGGCCAACCGCCTGAATCCCAAGCATTTCCTGCCAACGCTCGATGCAGGCCCGTTCACGGGTAATATCTCCCTGAAGGGAAGCGGTACCGACTTCCTTTCACCGCGTACAAGTCTGCAGGCCAAGGCTGATGTGAAGCAATTCAGCTATGGCGGCTATAACCTCGATGGCATGAAGGGAACGGCCAATATCAGCAACGGTCGCATCAGGGCCAATGTGGACAGCAGGAACAAGCTGTTCAACGGCCAGATCCAGGTGGATGGTCTGACGCGGACGAAGAACCTGCAAGGCACCATCTCTGCCGATATTGCCCATGCCGACCTTTATAAATTAGGACTGGCTGACAAGCCGCTGACCGTTTCTTCCTGTCTGCATCTGGACGTAGCCACCGACCTGAAGCACAATTATAAGGTGCAGGGACTTGTGAGCGACATCACCATCCGCGACAGCGCGAATGTATACCGTCCTGACGATGTGGTGCTCGATGTGCTTACCCGCCGCGATACCACCCATGCCGTACTTGATTGTGGCGACTTCCATTTGCGTGCAGATGCCAAGGGAGGCTATGAACAATTGCTGAAACAGATGGACCGTCTGGTGGCCCACGTGAAGAAAGATGTCAAAAATGGAAAGATTGACCAGCAGGCATTCCGTGAGAATTTGCCAACAGCAGATATTTATCTTACGACGGGCAGTACCAACTTCTTTGCCAAACTTCTGGAGCGTCAGGGCTATAGTTTCCAGGATGCAGATATCGACCTGCGCATTTCTCCGATAACGGGAGTGAATGGAAATCTGGCTGTTAACCGTTTGTTGGCTGATAGTATCCAGCTCGATACCATCCGTTTTTTTGTAGAGTCTGATTCCACGAACATCACCTATCATGGTCAGATACAGAACAATAAGAATAATCCGCAGTATGTGTTCAATGCCCTCTTCAATGGCTATCTGCTCGAAAACGGAACAGGTGTAAACATTAAGCTTTACGATGAAAAGAACCGTCTGGGAGTGAAGCTTGGTGCCGTGGCCGAGATGGTCGACAGCGGTATCGTGGCCCGTCTGAACACGGAAGACCCGATCCTGGGCTACAAGACATTCAAGGTCAATGAAGACAACTATGTATACTTGGGAAAGAATCAGCGCATTTCCGCCAAGCTGAATCTGCAGGCTGCCGACGGACAAGGCTTGCAGGTCTATACCAATGATGAGAACCTCGATGCCCAGCAGGACATTACGGCCAGCCTTCACCGCTTCGATCTGGAGCAAGTGCTCTCGGTGGTGCCCTATGCCCCTGACATTACAGGTATCATGAACGGCGACTTCCACCTGCTGAAGAATGAAGAGGACCTCTCCGTGTCATCCTCGCTGTCGGTCGACAATTTCACGCTCGAGAAGAGTCCGATGGGCAACCTCTCAACGGAATTCGTCTATATCCCCCAGGGCGACGGCACCCACTATGTGGACGGACTGCTCTATAAGGACGAGCATGAAGTGGGAACCATCGTGGGAACCTACGATCCGAAAGGGAAAGGCAATCTGGATGCCACGCTGTCATTGAAGCGCCTGCCGCTGTCATTGCTCAACGGCTTCATTCCCGATCAGATCATCGGCTTCCAGGGATATGCCGACGGCGACCTCTCCGTGAAGGGTGAGCTGGGCAAGCCTCAGGTCAACGGACAGATGGATCTCGACAGCTGCTATCTGGTGAGCGAACCCTACGGCGTGGCTCTCCGTTTCAGCAACGACCCCGTGCGAATTGTGGGCAGCCATCTCTCGCTGAAGGACTATGAGCTCTATGCCTACAATAATAATCCGCTGAAGATGAACGGCAGCGTGGATTTCTCCGACCTCGACCATATCAATCTGAATATGCGCCTCTCAGGCAATAACATCCAGATTATCAACGCCCGTGAAACGCCCAAGAGCATTGCCTTCGGAAAAGGCTATGTGAATATGTTCGGCCTCCTGCAAGGCGAAGTGGACCATCTGCGGATGAGGGGTAGGGTGGAAGTGCTGCCTACCACCGATTTGAGCTACGTGCTGCGCGACTCCCCGCTGACCACCGACAACCAGCTGGATGAACTGGTGAAGTTCACCGATTTCACCGACACTACGGCCGTGGTGATTACCCGTCCGGCTCCGAGCGGCTTCAATATGGATATGACC
>CACZVX010000079.1 GCA_902784755.1 uncultured Prevotellaceae bacterium | reverse complement strand
GGTGCGGACGGTGGCTGCCTGTGAGAAGAGCATGATACTCATGAAGAACAGGGCGATGGCGAACAGGAACGGATATTGCGTGACAATATCTGCAATGCCATTCTTGAAGAATTCGATGTTGCCGTTGAAGAAAGTGTCGCCCATCCAGGCAATACCGAAGATGCTTACCATTGCATTCATACCTGCACCGAAGATGTTGCCCTTCACGGCATCGCCCACCTTGGCTTTACCCACAATGAGAATGAGGGCAGCAATTGACATCATCAAAATCTCAATGGTCTGAGGCATCGACAGTCGCTGCACCTCTCCGTCCACCATGTATGAGGGACGCAAGGATGGTATGCTGCCAAAAAGAACCACGAGGAACACGCCCAGCAGGAATGCCCATACGGCGCGCTTGGCGTATTTATGCTGGGTGTTGGATGTTGGGGTTTGGGTGTTGGTGGATTCCAGAGTTTCGTTGGGGTCGATGAGGCCTTCCTTCACGCGGCGCTGGTATTCGGGATCGTCAACGAGTTCCTTGCCCACACGGTTCTGCACGAACGACGAAACGAGGATGGCAATGAGCGAGGCTGGAATACAAACGAGCAGGATGTCTTTCAGTTCGATGCCTTTTCCACCCAGCAGGTCGGTGCTGATGACGGCTGCCGTGGCTGCCGACATAGGACTGCCCGTGATACCCAAGGATGCTGCGATGGTGGCAACGGTCATGGGGCGTTCGGGGCGGATCTTGCTTTTGGTGGCTATCTCGGAAATAATGGGCAGCAGCGAATAGCTGGTGTGAGCCGTACCGGCTACCAGACAGAAAAGCCAGGTGGTGAGTGGGCCGTAATAAGTAATGTGGTCAGGATGCTTGCCGTAATAAGTAATGTGGTCAGGATGCTTGCGCAGGAATTTCGCAGCCAGTCCCACCAGATAGTCCAGTCCACCAGCGGCCTGCAGGGCGGCAGTTGCCGTAATGACACTCACAATGATGAGCATCACGTCGAGCGGGATATTGCCGGGTTTCAGTCCGAATATGAAGACGAGGATGAATACGCCCACCATACCGTAGATTCCGAGACCGATACCCCCAACGCGCGCACCGATAAAAATCAATGCAAGAACAATGAGGAGTTGAATGATAATAAATGTAGTAGCCATAAAGGTGATTGATAAGATTGCTGTAGTAATTGTTTTCGGCGGCAAAGATAGACTTTATTTTTTGTATCCCATTTGCAAAAAACAGACGAATATTTGCAAAAATCGAAACTATTCATTATTTTTGCAAAAACAATCAACCTAACAGGACCTTTTGATGTCGAGAATTTACACTTTAGCAGAAGTGTCCAGCATGATGCAGCAGGACTATCCCGCCGGCGCGAGCGTGTTGGTGGCCAGGCTTGATCCTTCTGTTCTGGAGAAAATTGATAAAGGGCAGATATGTGTGAATTTCTATACGCTCGTGCTGGTTCAGAAAGGGAGAATGAGTTATGCGCTGAAAGGCAATATTATTGAACTGGAAGAGAACGACCTTGTGTTGGTGCCACCCAACTATCCCGTCAGTTACGATTCCTATTCCAGCGACCTGCAAGCCGTCAACCTGATGATAGAGGAAGACTACTACCACAAGGTGCTGCAGTTTGACCCGAACCTGATGGACATGGAGTACAGTTATGCCTACGACTTGCTGCCGGTGTTTCATCTGGATGTTCACAAGGCGGAGATGTTTGTCAGTCTGAGCAAGCAGATTCAGAGCACCATCCGCATTCCACATCTCTATCGCGAGGAGATGGTCAACCATATGGTGCATGTGGTACAACTGCTTTTCAGCGAACTGCTCTACGGAGGCGATATTCAGCCCTCCCATGACCTTACCAACAAACAGAGCATATTCAAGATTTTCATTCACATGGCTTCGCGCAATTTCAAGAAAGAACGCCAGATTAAGTTCTATGCCGACAGTCTGAACATCACCACCACCTATCTTTCACGCACGGTGAAGGAAATGTCAGGACAGACCGTGAACGCCTATCTCAATACCTTTTTATATAATGAAATCTGCAAATTGCTTCGCTCTTCCTCCTATAATATGAGCGAAATATCGGAAATGCTCTTCTTCAACGACCAGTCGGCTCTCACCAATTTCTTCAAAGCCCGCTCAGGTATGACCCCTGTGGCATACCGTCGCAGTTTTGAGGGTAAATAATAAAAAAAGGAAGATATCTAGAAAAAACATCCGACTGTCATTGGACGACAATCGGATGTTTCATATTGTGTGAATGTTTAACTTTTATAGATTGGCAAGTTCCACCACCTTGTCAACGGCGGCAGAGATACCGTCAGGATTCTTTCCACCTGCATTGGCGAAGTGGGGCTGTCCACCGCCGCCGCCCTGGATGAGCTTGGCGGCTTCGCGCACCATCTGTCCGGCATTCAACTGATGGTCTTTCACCAGATCGTCGCTGATGGCCACGTTGAGCATGGGCTTACCATCGTAAACGGAACCGATGACGATGAGGGAACTCTGGGGCTCGGCAGCACGTACCTTGAAGGCAAGGTCCTTGGCTTGGTCGGGACGGATGGGCAGCACGGAGGTGAACACCTTGACGCCGTTCACCAGTCGGCCCTTTGAGATCAGCTTGTTCTTGGCTGCCTCGACGGCCTGCTGCTGGAATCCTTCCACCTGCTTCTTCAGTTCATCGTGCTCATTGATATATTTCTGGATGGTGCCCTCGAGGTCCTTGGCATTGTTGAAGAGGTTTCTCAGGGCGCGCACCATATCTTCCATCTGGTACATCATCTCTTCGGTCTCCTTAGCGGTCTTGGCTTCGATACGGCGGATTCCGGCAGCAACGCTGGCTTCGGAAAGAATCTTAAACATACCGATATGGCCAGTGCTTCGGGCATGGATACCGCCACAGAACTCACACGAAGGACCGAAACGCACCACTCGAACTTTGTCGCCATATTTCTCGCCGAAGAGAGCAATAGCTCCCATCTTCTTGGCTTCTTCCATCGGAGTGTCACGATGCTCGTCGAGTGGTAAGTCCTGACGGATCATATCGTTGACCAAACGTTCTACCTGGCGTAGCTCTTCATCAGTCACTTTCTGGAAGTGGGCAAAGTCGAAACGCAATGTATCGGGAGAAACGAAAGAACCCTTCTGCTCTACATGGTCGCCGAGTACCTGCTTCAAAGCATAGTCGAGTAGGTGGGTAGCGGTGTGATTGGCTGCAGAAGCTTCACGTTTGTCAGTATCCACACAGGCCATAAAGTCAGCCTCCATGTCTTGGGGCAGTTTCTTCACAATGTGAACAGACTGTCCGTTCTCTCGCTTGGTGTCGATAATTTCCACGGTCTCGTTCTCTGAAACGAGTACACCCTGGTCACCGACTTGTCCACCCATCTCACCATAGAATGGTGTGTAATCGAGTACCAGTTCATAGAAAGTGCTCTTCTTCTGGGTCACCTGACGGTAGCGCAGAATATGGCATTCATATTCGGTATAGTCGTAGCCTACGAACTGCTGTTCGCCACTCTTCAATTCAATCCAGTCACCATTCTCCACGGCAGCGGCATTACGTGCGCGCTCTTTCTGTTTCTGCATCTCTACGTTGAAGCCTGTCTCGTCAACAGTAAAGTTATTCTCGCGACAGATCAATTCCGTCAAATCGAGTGGGAATCCATAAGTATCGAACAGTTTGAAAGCATCTGCACCGGCTAGTTCGGTCTTTCCTTGTGCCTTCAGTGAAGCCATGCTGTCATCGAGCATGCGGATACCGCGGTCAAGAGTGCGGAGGAATGAGTCTTCCTCTTCCTTGATGACGCGGGTAATGAGCTCACGCTGTGCTGGCAGTTCGGGATAGGCTTCTCCCATTTCAGCAATCAAAGTAGGAATGAGTTTGTATATGAATGCTTCCTTCTGATCCAGGAAAGTATAGGCAAAACGAACGGCACGGCGGAGTATACGGCGAATGACATAACCTGCTTTGGCATTGCTGGGCAACTGTCCGTCTGCGATAGAGAAAGCAACGGCACGGATGTGGTCGGCAATCACGCGCATGGCCACATCAACATTATTCTCCAGTGTCTTCTCGCCGCCATCGTATTTCTTGCCTGTAAGGCGTTCCATTTCCTTAATGAAGGGTTGGAATATGTCAGTGTCGTAATTGGAATGTTTGCCCTGCAACATGCGTACGAGGCGCTCGAATCCCATACCCGTATCAATGACGTTCATGGACAGTTTCTCCAGTGAACCGTCAGCTTTGCGGTTAAACTGCATAAACACGAGATTCCAGATTTCGATAACCTGAGGATCGTCCTTGTTGACCAGTTCTCGTCCAGGCACCTTAGCCTTCTCTTCAGGCGTACGGCTGTCCACGTGAATTTCAGAGCAGGGACCACAGGGGCCTGTGTCTCCCATCTCCCAGAAGTTGTCGTGCTTGTTGCCGTTGATGATATGGTCAGCAGGCACATGCTTTGCCCAGTAGCTGGCAGCTTCGTCATCGCGCGGGATGTTTTCTTCGGGAGAGCCCTCGAAAACTGTCACATACAGGTCGGCAGGATTCAGTCCGAGTACATCCACGAGATATTCCCATGCCATATCAATAGCACCCTCTTTGAAATAATCTCCGAATGACCAGTTACCGAGCATCTCAAACATGGTATGATGATAAGTGTCATGACCAACTTCCTCCAGGTCATTATGCTTACCGCTTACACGCAGACATTTTTGGGAGTCCGCTCGACGGCGTGGCTCTGGGTCGCGAGTGCCGAGGATAATATCCTTCCATTGGTTCATACCTGCATTAGTAAACATCAGCGTTGGGTCGTCCTTGATAACCATAGGAGCCGACGCAACGATGGCGTGACCTTTCGACTCGAAATATTTTTTGTAGGAGTCGCGGATTTCGTTAGCTGTCATCATATTTATTTACGAATTACAAATTGCGATTTGAAGATTTTTTGAATTTTGCGTGCAAAATTACTAAAAAATTAGCATTATTCGTGTGATGTTCCGATTTATTTTGTATTTTTGCAAAATAAATATCGTAAATCGTCAAATGTAAAAACGCAAATTGCAAAGATGGCATTGAATACAGATAAGAACCTGAAACTCTACTTCTCTATCAAGGAAGTAGCTGAACAGGTAGGAGTTACAGAGAGTAACCTCCGTTTCTGGGAGAAGGAGATTCCTTCCCTCAAACCTAAAACCACAGGTAATAATGTGCGTCAATATACGGCTGAGGATATTGAGAATATCAAGACGGTTTACAATCTGGTGAAGGTGCGTGGATTCAAGATTGCCGCAGCCAAGAAAATGCTTAATGCCAATAAGGTTGGTGTTGACAAGAATGCCAGAGTGATGGAGGGGCTGATTAAAGTGCGTGAAGAATTGAAAGAACTTAAAAAACAGCTCGACTCTTTGGTGTAAGGCTTTAATGCTTTACCACGTAATTGAAATCATCGAATATCGCTGTACCTTGTGCAGCGATATTATTGTATGCATACAAGGCAATGCGGGCTCCTTTCCAGTTTCCCCATTTCATATAGAATCCCTTACCTAACTGTTTGTATTTGTGACCATTGAGGCTGTATTCGAAGCGATAAACATTATTTGAAGCATCCAGTTGCAGCCGCAGATAAATCTTTTCTCCTTTCAAAGGAATGCTGGTTTCTTCCTGTCCATTGTCTTCTGTGTAGAGCCTTAATAAACCGTTTTCTTTCTGAATACCAAGCAAGTGGTTCTTCTTTCCCATACATCCCATGCCACAACGCATTCCATCAGCAATATTGCTGAAATCGAGCTTGATGGTAGCTGTTCCTTGATAACCTATCGTTCTTAAAGTCAGCGAATTACGGGCGTGAATAAAATCGTTGGATTGCAAAGCATGAAGGGTCAGACGTCCTTTGTTTTCAGATATTGACCACGCATCATCATTTGGATTATGATTCCATTGCCATTCAGGTTTCAGGCTTGAACCTTCAAAATCATCCGTCCATAAATAATCCTTCGTCTTTCGTCCTTTGACCTTCAACAATTGTCCTTCCACTGTCATCACAGGTTCACCAATGCCATTACCATCAAAGTCGATACCCATCACTGGCCAACCATTTTCCCAATGCATCGGTTGTAAGTGAACTATTCTACCCAGAGGACTCCATTCCTGAAAATGGAAAAACCACCAACTGCCTTCTGGCGTATCTACAATGGCTCCTTGGTGAGGGCCATTAATGGAGGTAGTTCCCTGTTCCAAAACTATTTTCCGCTCATAGGGACCAAAGATGTCTCTTGAACGCAAGATGGTCTGCCAGCCACAGCAAACGCCTCCTTCCGGAATGCTCATATAGTAGTAACCATTCCATTTATGTATTTTCGTACCTTCAGCCACAGGCCCTGTATAAACCGTGGTGCCTTCGTCAAGGAGTTGTGTGCCGTCATCACTCATGCGATGGATAATGATAGGTCCTGCCCCATAAAGACTATGCCCTAAATAGGCCTTGCCGTTATCGTCCCAAAAAGGACAGGGATCCTCCCATTTCTTCACAGCCTTTACTAAAAGAAGGGGACTCCATGGACCTTCAGCCCGTTCGGCATTTGTCATGAAAAGTCCTTCATCGGGTGTGCAGAAGTAGACCCAGAAACGTCCGTTATGCCAGCGGATGCTGGGAGCCCAAGAACCCCCGGCGTAATGTTCCATCGTGTTCCACCCGGGATAATCAAAGCAATGGTAGAGCTGCGTCACTACATGCCAGTTCACCAAGTCTTCTGATTCCAGTATTTGCATGCCCAGAAAATGAAAGTCACTTGCCACCATATAGTATTTGTCCTTCACCCGGATAACATCGGGGTCACTCAGGTCGGTGGGCAGAATAGGATTGCGGAAAGATCCGTCACCTTGGTCGCCCCATGACTGTGCATGCAGGGAAAGGGTGAAAAACAGTAGAATCAGCAAGAAGAACTTTTTCATGTGGCAAAGATAGCAAAAAAGTAAGAAGTTAAGTGAAGATAAATGAAAAATTATTATCTTTGCGACATGAAACATCTACTGTCACTACTATTTTTACTTTGTGGTCTCCAAGTGGAGGCTGCCGTTTACAACATTAGGGATTTCGGTGCCAAGAATGACACCACAGTTCTTTCCACACAAGCCATACAAGCTGCTATCGACCGCTGTTCCGCCGAGGGAGGCGGACAGGTTCTTATTCCTGCAGGACATTATAAAATGGGAACCATTGTCTTGCGTAGTCAAGTGAACGTGCATTTAGAAAAAGGTGCTGTGCTTTATGGAAGTACAGACATCGATGACTACACACCGCAACGGACCAGTTATGTCTCTTTGCGCACCAACACACCTACTGTACAGTTGATTTGGGCAGATAACGTGGAGAATGTGACTATTGACGGTGAAGGTGTTATTGACGGTCGCGGCAAGTCTTTCCCGAAATTATCATGGAACGATGAAGGCATCACACGACCCCATCTGCTGCGCTTTGTACAGAGTCGTGATGTGCAGTTGAAAGGCATTACGCTTCGGAATTCAGGATGCTGGATGCAGCATTGGTTGGCGTGTGATCGTGTGATGATTGATGGAATTACTGTCATCAATCGCAACAACTATAATAACGATGCACTCGATTTGGACGGGTGTCACGAAGTGGTGGTGAGTAATATGATATGCGATTCTGACGATGATGGTATCACGCTGAAGAGTACGTCACCCCGGCTCTGTGAGAATATCAGCATTTCAAATTGCGTGGTGAGCAGCCATTGCAATGCCGTGAAGTTGGGAACAGAGACGAATGGCGGTTTCCGTAATATCACGATCCAGAATATATGTGTGAAACCTAGTTATGATCAGAGCTCGCAGTTCTTCGGGCATGAGTCAAAGCGGGGTACCAGTGCTCTTTCGCTGGAGATCGTGGATGGAGGCGTCATGGAGAACGTTAATATCTCCAATTTTACGGTAGAAGGCACAGAAAGTCCCATCTTCGTCCGTTTAGCTAACCGCGCCCGCTCTTATTGCGACAGCGTGAAGATTACGAAGGTTGGCAGTATCGATGGCGTACGTATTTCGAACTTTCTGGTCAGCAATGCCGGATCTACAGGATGTTCCATTACAGGTATGAAGGACTATCCCGTCAGAAACATTTTCCTTCGGGATATCTTTATCACACAAAAGGGTGGACAGCCTGAGACAGATGCGCCCATAGATGAAAAGCTCGCAGAATATCCTGAAGCTACGATGTGGGGCATACTTCCCGCCAAAGGTTTTTGGGTGAACCATGCCCGCAATGTGCATTTCGAGAGTGTCTGTGTGAAAACCCTTAATCCTGATCAGCGGCCGTTGTTCTTCAAAGAGGATTGCGAATAGGTTCCCTCCAATCAGTAATGACTATCTGAAGAGATTGTCCTTATCGGTGACCTGTGTGGGTACGCCTGCCTTGCCGCCGAAATGACAATCTTTTAGGATCACGTCTTCGGTATCGTCAAAACTGATGGCATTCTTCACTTCGCCGATGCTAATGTTACGAAACTGGATATTGCGAAGAGGTTTTGCCTTGGTGCCTTGCAACACTAATCCGCCAGCACGCGCCTTACGACATTGGATATCCTCTACCGTAATGTTTTCGATGTCGGTAAAGAATGTATTATCCTGTCCCTCACCACCATACATGCTTGTGATGTAGAAGAGGTCTTCCACTTCGTCGAACTTACAGTTCTTAAAATATATATTGCGGATGAAACCGCCGCGGTCGGGATTGGTCTTGATGTAAAGTCCACGTTTGCAATAGCCTGCATAGTCACAATTTTCCACCCATACGTTTTGTACACCAGCAGACATCTCACTGCCAAGAACCACAGCATGTAGTCCCTTGAAATGGCAGTTGCGGATAATGATATTTTCGGATGGGCATGCAGCATTGCGGCCATCGTGGTCACGTCCACTCTTGATGGCTACATTGTCATCACCGTTGTTGAAATGTACGTCTTCAATAAGGATATTACGACTCATTTCAGGGTCAATACCGTCATTATTCACAAGTTTGGCATCGTAACGGATACCTCGGAGAATTGCATTCTCTGATTGCAGCAAGTGGATGCACCAGAATGGAGAATTTGTTATGAACACATCTTCGATGGTAATACGCTCGCAATCAAACAACTGAATGAGATGAGGCCGTAGATAGTCTCCCTCTCCAAAATTGCGCTGAGCCACTGGTGTCTCTGTATGGTTCATGTCTCTCGAACGTTGCTGAGCTGCTTTCTGCTTATTCCGCCAAGTGGCAAAAGTGGTCATTGCATTACCGTCGATAGTGCCTTTGCCTATAATGCTGATGTCATGGAGTTGATATCCATAGATGAATGGAGAATAGTTCTGCACGAAAGTACCTTCCCAAGAAGTCTTCACGGCCGGCAGGTAGTATTCTGGCTCGGGTGCAAACTTCAGCGTGGCACCTTCCTGAATCTCCAGACAAACATTGCTTACCAGATGCAAGGGGCCCTTGATGTAATAAGTTCCTGTGGGAACCACAATTCGTGCTCCTCCCAGCTTGGCTGCCTTTTTGAATGCTTTGCGGAAGGCAGGCAGACAATCAGAAGTGCCGTTGCCTTTAGCACCCATTTTCTGTATATTGATAACGGTCTTGGGCATCTGTGCACCCGTAATCTGGCTGAGGATAGCGTCACGTTGCTCCTCACTAGCCTGACTGACTACGGTAGCTATCAGGCAACAGAGCATCAGGAGGATTCGTTTGTATGTCATAATAGAGTGATTTAGATTTTCTTCAAATGTAGCAGGATATAAGGCTTGCCTGGCAATTTTACAGATTTATCGTTTTTCTCTATTAGACGATAACGCCCCTTGTTGAACTTCGTCTCGAAAACACCAGGACATTTCTGGATAGTCATATTCCAGGTGTCAATGATTTCAATCTCAAACTTGACACCTTCACCGATGCGCGGCCACCGGCTACACTTTGTAGGCAAGTTAAATGCCCATTTCTTAGGCTTTTCACCTCCGAAATAGATTAGGTAATCATCTGGTCCGGCGCATGCCGTATTCGGGTCCCAACTCTGGTCGGCAAGGCGAATGGAGTAGGGAAGTGAGTCGATAATCTTACGGGTGAATGGAATGCGTGAAGGGCATGTGCCCTCAAATCTTCCACCTGTAGCAAGATAGGCAAAGCCTGTGTAGTTCTTGTCATTATGCATGTCTTTCACGAAGCATTCGCCATGAGTGACATATGTACCTGCTATCAGTCCATTCCAGATACGTTCGAGCATCTCCTCACCACTCAACTGTGCCCAACGTGAAGCATGGTTGCCTTCGTAGCACACTTCATCAAAGATGACTGGTTTATGGATGATGTTACGCACCGTGGCGGCACCTTCGAAATTGTAAAGAGGCCCTTGGTCCTGAATACTCGCATGGGTATAGAAGGGCAGGTTGTAATCGATGTAAACAGCTGTTCCCCCATGGATGGAGAGTAGATGGTGATACGGATCCTTCTCTGCAACCAGCTTCGACATCTCTATCCATTGGTCGTATGTCTTGGCACGGCATAAGTCCCACTCGTTAGCCATCGACCACCAAATGTTACTGAAAGAAGCCAAACGGGCTACGACGTATTTCAGATAGCGGTTGTTGTTTTCCATGGTCATGCGGTCGAATCCCCACAACCCACCATCGTAAGGTGTGAAGAGGATGAGGTCTGCCTCAATGTTAAGTGTTTTCAGCCGGTCCACACATTCTTCCAGATGACGGAAGAAAGCAGGTTCAAAACGACTGTAGTCCCATACATAATGATCCTTTCCAGCAGCATCTGTTGTCTTTGAGAGCAACTTGAAAGGATAGATCGTTGGCCATTCGTAGACACTGTTGTTGGGGAATACACAAAAGCGGAGTTTATTAAAGCCTGATTCCTCCAACGATTGGTAGGTCTGCTCTTGACGTTCATTGGTGGAATGAATCCAGGCATAGGAAGTAGTACCCACGGGATTATATCTTGTACCGTCAGCGTACACGAAGTCCTGCCCTTTCGTTCTCATCATACCTTTGCATTTAGGTGCAGTACAGATGAGGGCGCCTTCTACGCCATTCATGTCACGCTCGGAAGAACGAGTGGTGAACGACCACTTGCCTTGTTTGGTAGGCATGAAACGGAACATATAGGTGTCATCCCCGTCGTAAAAGCCATCGACGGTTAGTGTCTCACCGCTTCCCTCATGGATAAAAGTTGCCGTAAGTTCAACATCCGTAAATGGATTTTTGTCAGTGTGGAAACTCAGTGATTTCTCAAAGCGTTCCCATTGCGGAACTTCATTCTGTGCACCCATTGGGAGTGCAACGGCCCCAAACAATAGGCCACAGACAATAGTTTTTATGTTTCTCATATCAATGATTTTTTAGAAAAGACGGAAAACTTCTGCTTTTATACCCATTATTTATAAAAAAAGAGGTCGTGTCAAAAGAAACAGACACGACCTCTTATTATAAATAATGTAGTATTATAGATTACTCTTGTTTGAATCCATAACCGTTGGTGAAGCCACCATTAGCCAGTACGTTTGGAGTGAAAGGCCAAAGATAGATAGGAGCC
>CACZVX010000078.1 GCA_902784755.1 uncultured Prevotellaceae bacterium | reverse complement strand
GTTGACACATTACGTCATTGGGGTGCAGAATTGAGTGTCACGCCTGGGCGTACTATCGTGATGGATGAATGGCAAAGAAAATGGCAAAAGGATAAAAACAACTTTGCCATTGACCTTAAGTTGATTCACGCTTTTCTCCCTTCTGACAGTAACGACTATGCGCGTGACTATGGGTTTCCTACCCTATCTTTGGGTGCAAAATGGGGACTTAACCACGGAGTCACCATGCATAAGGGCGAAGAGTTCTGGGGAAAGACTAAGAATGCCATAAATGAAGTGGACTACGATTCACACTTAGGTAATACTATTTCCTTCTACGGACAGTTTGCCCGTCCCTTGATTCGTACTTCCCATTTTGAAACAGACTATGCGCTGAATTTCGGTCTATGCTGGAGTCACCTTAAATATAATGTAATAGACAATATTGATAACGAACTCATTGGTTCACGCTGGAATATTTTCTTTGGGGCAGGAATTCACGGTACTTGGCATTTCCTTCAAGATTGGGGTTTAAGGATGGGCATTGATTATTATCATTACAGTAACGGTGCCTTGAACCGTCCGAATAAGGGCGCTAACTTCATTGGTGCAACCGTTGGACTTGTATACCAGCCTTATTACGAAGCATCCATTCCCCATCATTCCACTTCTGCTAAAAAATTCGAGAAATATTGGTACCTGAATCCATACATTGGTATCGGCGGACGAACGTTGATGGAAGAATGGCAGATGACGCAGTTCTCTTCTACTCCTGGTGATCCAGACTACCGCACTGATTCCTTCAAGTGTTATTGGGCTTACAGTTTCGGAACCGATGTTATGTACAGATATGCCCGTCGCTGGGCTTCAGGAATAGGAGTCGATGTGTTTTACGGAACTTATGATGGCCGTGTCAAAGAGATTTGCCAAAAACGAGGTGACGATTCTTCCATCAGTCCTTGGTCGGTTGGTATTGCCGCCAAACACGAAGCATTCTTTGGACCTTTGTCACTTAATGTATCACTAGGTTTATATCTCTACCGGCATATGGGAAAATGGAGCAAGGAATTGGAAAAACCATATTATGAACGAGTGGGGATCAATTACCGGTTTAAGAAATTAAGCGAGCTTAAAATAGGTATAAATATAAAAGCCCATAAGACGAAAGCCGACCTCACAGAAGTCGTAATTTCCTATCCCACAACATTTTTCGCAAAGAAAATTCGAAAAAATCCAAAATAAATTTTCATATCTACGCAAAAAGCAGTATCTTTGCAACCCGAAATTAATTATAAGTTAAAAAAGAGATGACAAAAGCAGAAATTATCGAGGATATCGTTCAGAAAACAGGTATTGCTCGTAAAGACGTTGCCACCACTGTTGAGGCATTCATGGAGTCAGTAAAAGACTGTATGCTTGAAAAAAAAGAAAATGTTTATTTGCGTGGCTTCGGTACGTTTGTTGTGAAGCATCGCGCTGAAAAGACAGCCCGCAACATTAGCAAGAACACGACCATCGTGATCTCCGCTCATGACTTCCCCAGCTTCAAACCGGCCAAGAGTTTTGTTGCTAAAATGAAGGGTGAGGAATAATTCTTTCATCGAGAATTTAGAGATTGCATTTATTGTTTTAACATTTAAATAATTTAAAGTTATGCCAAACGGAAAAAAGAAAAAGGGCCACAAGATGGCTACCCACAAGCGTAAAAAGAGACTGAGAAAGAATCGTCATAAGAGCAAGTAAGCTACTTGCTCTTATGGCTTTAAACCACATCAAGAGCAGAAGAAATGACCAGCGAAGTTGTAATTGATGTCCAAGAAAAGGAGATTTCGATTGCCCTGCTGGAAGACAAAAGCCTGGTAGAATACCAGACAGAGCCCCGCTCAGCATCGTTCTCCGTTGGAAACATCTACGTGGCTAAAGTGAAAAAACTGATGGCCGGACTGAACGCCAGTTTTGTGAACGTTGGATACGAACGCGACGCCTTTCTTCACTATCTTGACCTGGGAAACCAATTCAATTCTTACGCGAAGTACCTCAAACAGGTAGAAAGCGACAGGAAAAAACTTTACCCCTTCTCCAAGGCATCTCGCCTGCCCGATCTGAAAAAAGACGGCAGCATAGCTACAACGCTGCAGAAAGATCAGGAGGTGCTGGTGCAGATTGTAAAAGAACCCATTTCGACCAAAGGTCCGCGTATGACGGCTGAATTGTCGTTTGCCGGACGTTATCTGGTCTTGATTCCATTCGGGGATAAAGTTTCGGTATCGTCCAAAATCAAAAGCGGTGAAGAGCGAGCTCGACTAAAGCAAATCATCCAAAGCGTAAAACCCCGCAATTGCGGAGTCATCGTACGCACAGTTGCTGAAGGCAAAAGAGCAGCCGAACTCGACTCTGAACTGAAAGTCCTCTACAAGCGGTGGGAGGACGCCATTACCAAGGTGCAGAAAACCACCCAGCGGCCACAACTCGTCTATGAGGAGGAAAGCCGTGTCGTAGCACTCTTGCGCGACCTTTTCAATCCCTCCTATGAGAACATCTATGTCAACGACGAGCAAGTGTTCCAGGAAGTGAAAGATTACGTGACGCTCATCGCCCCTGAAAAGGCGGGCATCGTGAAACTCTACACCGGTAAGGTACCTATCTTTGACAACTTTAACATCACCAAGCAGATCAAGTCAGGCTTTGGCCGGACGGTGAACTACAAACATGGTGCGTATCTCATTATCGAGCACACAGAGGCAATGCACGTGGTGGACGTGAACAGCGGCAACCGAACACGCGCAGAGAAAGGACAGGAGGGCAATGCGCTCGAAGTTAATCTCGGTGCTGCTGACGAACTGGCACGGCAATTGCGGTTGCGCGATATGGGAGGGATCATCATCGTTGACTTCATCGACATGAACTTGGCTGAGGACCGGCAGATGCTGTACGAGCGCATGTGCAAGAACATGCAGAAAGACCGCGCACGCCACAACATCTTGCCACTCTCCAAATTTGGACTAATGCAAATAACTCGCCAGCGTGTAAGACCTGCTATGGATGTGAATGTAGAGGAAGAGTGTCCTACCTGTTTCGGTAGTGGAAAGATTAAGTCAAGCATTCTTTTCACAGATACACTCGAGCGTAAGATTGATGCCCTGGTCAACAAGATCGGTGTTAAGAAATTCTATCTGCACGTCCACCCGTATGTGGCTGCCTATATCAATCAGGGACTTGTGTCGCTGAAACGCAAATGGCAGATGAAGTACGGACTGGGTGTACACATCATTCCCTCGCAAAAGATGGCTTTCTTGCAATACGAATTTTATGACAGCAAGAAACAAATGATTGACATGCGGGAGGAACAAGAAACAAAATGACAAAAAAGCGGAACCATCGCAAAGGTGATTCCGCTTTTTTTTGTATATTTGTCCCCGAATATGCTTAAGACTCTTCTCAGACAAGTGGGCTCTTTCCGTACTGCGGCTTTGCTCACACCTGTTTTCACAGGACTCGAGGTGGTGATGGGGGTGCTTATTCCCTATGTCACCTCCTGGATTATCGACCGCGGCATTTCCACGGGTAATCTCCGAAACGTATGCCTTTATGGTGGACTGATGCTTGTGCTTGCAGCCTTCTCGTTGCTTTTCGGCATTCTATCAGGACGTTGTTCGGCAAAGGCTGCCACGGGGTTTGCCTTTAATCTCCGCGATGCCATGTACCGCAACATCCAGACTTTTTCATTCGCCAACATCGACAAGTTTTCCACATCAGGGTTGATTACCCGCATGACGACAGATGTGTCCAATCTGCAGAATGCCTTCCAGATGCTGATGCGTGTATCGGTAAGGGCACCGTTCAATATGATTCTTTCGGTGCTGATGTGCGTGTTCATCAACTTCAAAATGAGCCTCATCTTCCTTGTCGCTCTGGTCATTCTCGGCGTAGCGCTTTATATGATTATTTCCCGCACGATGAAACTCTTCACCCAGGTATTTCTCCGTTATGATGACCTCAACGGAGCCGTGCAGGAGAATATAGCTGCCATCCGTGTAGTGAAGGCCTTTGTGCGTGAGGACTTTGAGAACACAAAGTTTCGCCATGCAGCTGAAGCACTCTACAAACTTTTTGTGAAGACAGAGACGCTTCAAGCAATCAATCATCCCATTATGATGATGGTCGTGTATGGCTGTATTATGGCGCTCTCCTGGTTTGGTGCTCATTTCATCGTTGGCGGTGAACTCACCACGGGGCAGTTGACTTCATTGTTTACCTACGTGATGACCATCCTCTCCTCCTTGATGATGCTCTCAATGATTTTCGTTCAACTTACGATGAGTGCGGCGAGCGGCAAACGAGTGGCTGAGGTTATCGATGAGCGAGCCAGCATCACTTCCCCCGTGAATGCCCTCCACATCGTGAAAGACGGCAGCATCGATTTCGAGAACGTCAGTTTCAGTTATAATCTCAATCATGAGGTGTCACCAAATTCTTCATCGGCAAACGGTGAAGTATTCCCTGTTCACGAATACGCCATTAAGAACGTGTCCCTCCATATCAATTCCGGCGAGACCATCGGTATCATCGGCGGAACAGGCTGTGGAAAGTCCACATTGGCCACGCTCATCTCCCGCCTCTATGATGCCACGGAAGGCTATGTCTGTGTGGGGGGCGTAGACGTGCGCCGCTATGATTTGGATACGCTCCGCAATGATGTCTCAATGGTGCTTCAGAACAACGTCCTCTTTTCCGGTTCTATTCTCGAAAACCTACGCTGGGGCAAGGAAGATGCAACCCTAGAAGAATGTCAGGAAGCCTGCCGCATGGCATGTGCTGATGAGTTCATAGAACAGATGCCAGAGAAATATGAGACGCGCATCGAACAGAACGGAGCCAATGTGTCTGGCGGTCAGAAGCAGCGTCTCTGTATTGCCCGTGCCTTGCTGAAACGTCCTAAGGTGCTGATTCTCGACGATTCAACCAGCGCCTGCGATACAGCCACTGATGCCCGCATCCGTGAATCGTTCACGAAAGCCATTCCAGGCACGACCAAAATCATCATCGCCCAGCGCGTGCTGAGTATGGAACATACCGACCGTATCATCGTGATGGACCAAGGACGTGTAGTAGGCTTTGACACCCACGAGAATCTGCTCAAGACGAATGACATCTATCAGGAAATCTACCGACTGCAAACGCAGGACACCGGTGACTTCGACGAACCCAACAACAGTCCGTTTTAATTCTTAACTCTTAATTCAACATATGCCCCCAACATTGAATCCACACGGCGGCCCACGCGGCCCACGACATACAGGAGGAATTAAACACCTTTCCAAAGAAGGGCGGCAGACCATCATACGCTTGCTTCGCATGGTCTTCTCTAACTATAAATGGAGCCTGCTCGCCGTTTTGGCGTGCACTTTCATCACGCCTGTGGCCACTCTCTCCTCCACCCTTTTCACCAAGACGCTAATCGATGACTACATCATTCCGCTCACACTGGCTGATACGCCCGACTATACGCCCCTGGCCGTGGCCATTGGCAAACTGGCCATCATTCTGCTGGCAGGTGCTATATGCGCTTATCTGCAGAGTCGCCTGATGATTAATGTCAGTCAAGGTACGCTGCTGTGTCTCCGTCGCGATACGTTCAGTCACATGCAGCAACTGCCTATCTCCTACTTCGACCAGCACTCCCATGGCGACCTGATGTCGGTCTATACCAATGATATAGATACCTTGCGGCAGATGATTTCCTCCCTGCCCGGCATCTTCTCGTCGCTCATCACCATTGTCATCACCTTCACCTCCATGATTGTGCTCTCATGGCCGCTAACACTGCTCACCGTGATTATGTCTATTATCATGATTGTCACCACGCGCAAACTCGGCAACATTTCCGCCAACCATTTCCGCCAGCAACAGCAGAGCCTCGGCGAGATGAATGGATTTGTAGAGGAGATGCTCACAGGTCAGAAGGTGGTTAAGACCTTCTGCCATGAGGATGAGGCCATTATGGAGTTCACGAAACTGAATGAAAGGCTCCGCAACAATGCCTGCAATGCCAACCGTGTAGCCAACATTGTCATGCCAATCAACGGGAACCTTTCCAACCTCATCTACGTAATGGCCGCCGTCTTCGGTGCCATGCTCGCCCTTAATTTCACCCAGGGTTTTCCGCTCTTCACACTTCACGCTTCACTAACCATAGGTACACTTGTCAGTTTCCTGACCCTTATCAAGAATTTCACGCGCCCCGTTAGTGAAATTTCCAACCAGATTAATAGTGTCATTAATGCGGTGGCTGGTGCTGACCGCGTGTTCAAACTACTTGATGCAAAAGCCGAAACCGATGATATAGATGCCGATATCCAACTCGTCAATGCCGAAATTGTTGCCGGAAAGTTAATGGAGACTTTGCGAAAGACCAACCTCTGGGCATGGAAGGACAGTAACGGGAATCTCACGCAACAGCGTGGTGAGGTGGACTTCTTTAATGTTAACTTTGGCTATCCTCCATCACCCAGCAGCCAGCAGCAGACTTCAAAACAAGTGCTCTTCGACATCACGCTCGACACGGAGGCCGGACAGAAGATTGCCCTTGTGGGAGGTACGGGAGCTGGCAAGACTACTATCATCAACCTCATCAACCGTTTCTATGATATTCAGAGTGGTACGATTCAATATGACGGGCTGCCCATCCGCCGCATCCGCAAGACCGATCTCCGACGTTCCTTGGGCATTGTGCTCCAGGAGACACATCTCTTCACGGGAACCGTTATGGAAAACATCCGCTACGGACGTCTTGACGCAACCGATAAGGAATGTGTAGAAGCAGCCAAACTGGTGAATGCCGACGATTTCATCCGTCGTCTGTCCAATGGCTATCAGACGGTCCTTACAGGTGACGGCGGCAATCTCTCACAAGGAGAGCGCCAGTTGCTGGCAATTGCCCGTGCTGCCGTGGCTAATCCTCCAGCGCTCATCCTCGACGAGGCCACTTCAAGCATTGACACCCGTACGGAACGAATGGTCCAACAGGGTATGGACAGCATCATGCAAGGCCGTTCAACCTTTGTAATTGCGCACCGCCTGAGCACTATCCGCAACTCCGACATTATCATTGTGATGGACCACGGGCGCATCATCGAACGAGGAACCCATGATCAACTTATTGCTTTGGGAGGCAAATATTACGAACTCTATACAGGCAATCAAATCAACTGATTTTGACTGCTATGAAAGTCATTGTAGCCATAGATTCATTCAAGGGTTGCCTATCCTCCATAGAAGCTAACCAAGCTGCAACAGAAGGAATTCTAGCTGCTTGTTCCACGGCAGAAGTTATCCAAGTACCCGTCAGCGACGGTGGCGAAGGATGGCTGGAATCTTACCAGGCAGCAATTGGTGGAGAATTAGTTACTTTAACCGTTCATGATCCTTTGATGCGACTTATTAGTTCGTGCTATCTCATAAAGGAAAATGTGGCTGTTATAGAAATGGCCAAAGCCAGCGGTCTCACATTGGTAACCGAAGAAGAACGTAATCCTATCTATGCCACCAGTTACGGTACAGGTGAACTCATATCAGACGCCATAGGGAAAGGCTGCCGTGAAATAATAGTCGGCCTTGGAGGAAGTGCAACGAGTGATTGCGGAAAAGGTATGTTGCGAGCAATCATTGATACATACGCAAAAGGAGGAACTTGGGATGATGTAAAGGGGAAAATTGAAAGCATCCGTTTCTTAATAGCCGCTGATGTGAAGAATCCGCTATATGGTAAAAAAGGAGCTGCATACGTCTTTGCTCCCCAAAAGGGAGCCACACCCGAGATGGTAGAATTACTCGATCTTCAAGCTCGCCGTTTTGCAGAGTTCTCCTCTCGTCATTACGGTTATGACTACTCCCAACATGAAGGTGCTGGAGCAGCAGGTGGACTCGGTTATGCTCTAATGCAATATTTTGGAGGTGAGTGTCACAGCGGTATTGAACTACTGCTGGATTCCGTCTATTTCAATCGTTTGATGACCGATACCACCTTAATCATCACAGGTGAGGGTTCGACTGATAGTCAGACGCTGATGGGGAAAGTGCCCCATGGAATCCTACAGCGGGGAGTTCATGCGAAAGTCAGTACAGCGCTCATAGCTGGCCGCATCTCAGATCAACAAACATTGACCAATGCAGGTTTCTCTTTCGTCAGATGTATCAATCCACCCAATCTGCCACAGAATGAAGCCATTAAGAAAAATGTAGCTTATGCAAATATCAGGCAAACTGTTTCTGATATTATCAGAACCCTTCCTCAGGGCAAGTAATAAATAACTTTAAGCTAATAGCCGTTTTACAATCTCCGAGATGACACGACCATCAGCCTTTCCAGCTAACTGTTTGCTGGCAGTACCCATCACACGGCCCATATCTTTCATGCTAGATGCACCAACCTCAGCAATAATCTTTTTTACTTCAGCCTCAATCTCTTCGGTAGAAAGCGGCTTGGGCAGATAGCTCTCCAACACTTCTACCTGTGCCAGTTCAGCATCAGCGAGATCCTGACGTCCTGCCTGTGAGTAAGTGACTGCCGTCTCCTTGCCTTGCTTTGCTAGTTTGGCAATAATCTTCAGCGCATCAGCATCCAAAAGCGTGTCGTTTGCTCCTGGAGCTGTCTTAGCTTCCAGAAAAACTTTCTTGATGTTACGAAGCGTCTCCAGACGCACTTTGTCGCGAGCTTTCATCGCGGCCTTAATGTCTTCACTGATTTGATCAAAAAGTGTCATAATCCTATGATTTATAATTCCTTCAACAATTATCTTTCATTTGTTTTGCAAAGATAGCGTAAATGAGTGAAAATTGCAAATTTATTTCTCACTAGTCATCATCTTTCTTTTCAATTACGTTATCGTCAACATTATATTGTTAATCTTTCATTAAAATATGCCGCCCATTTGGGAATATGCAAGATTCTACGTAATTTTATAGCTCGAAAAAAGACACAAAGGTATGAAGAAGTTTGTAATCACGGTCGTTACACTCTTCGTAGTGATAACCGCCATATTGATCCTTGGTAATGTCATCACAATCGGTGATAAGATGACACAAGTATTCGGAGTTCCTTATGTTGAGTACACCTTCTACATCCTGCTTTTCGGTGTACTTGCCTATCTTATTGTCACCCCCATCCTCCAGATCTATTCCACCCCGGAATTTCCCGCTTTGAAGGTTGATGAGGATATGGGCGATCGTGACAGCGAAAAATACTGGAAGGATCTCAACTCATTTGCATCCAGCATATGTTCCAACTGCTACTATCTTCCCGATCCTGTCAGGGGTGCCCATCAGTTGGAACTCACCACGGAACTTGAAGCCATCAAACAGCGTCACGACACGGAAGAGCTCAAGGCCTTTTTAAAGAAAGAAATTGACATCCGACTTAAACGCGTTGACAAGCTCATCATGAACTACGGAACCAAAGTCTTTATCATCGCTGCCATCTCACCTTCTGACCGTGTGGACTCTCTATCGTCACTCGCCCTCAATTTCAGAATGATTGGCGACATCATCCGCGCCACAGGCTATCGGCCTAATAAGCCTCAGTTAGTCAGACAATATATTCTCATCCTGGGAGCCTCCCTCTTCAGCTACTACGTTTCCAGTGATATTACTGGCAGCATCGTTGACAGCATCGACATGGGCGATATCGACCTCTCTGACCTCGATCTTTCCGACCTTGACTTCACCTCAAGTGTCACTCAGGCAGCCAAGGTTATTCCTGGAAAACTTCTTAAACCGATGCTTGACGGAGTCTCCAGTAGTATCCTGACACTCATCATCGGTTTCGTAACCAAATACTACCTTGTAAATGGAGCACGTGAACTAAAGGGGCGTAACGGAGCCAAGGCCAGAAAGTCATCCATGAAGAAGGCCATCCTCGCAATTCCTGATGTCTTCAAGGTCGTCTCCGAAAATTTAGGGGGACAGTGGACCAAGGGAATGAACTGGCTTCTGGAGCAGTTCACCAAGAAAAAGCGTCACGCTGAAAACGGAGAACTGGATGACAAAATTGAAGAACTAGCCCAACCACGTACGAGAAGGTCAATATTTAAATTCTGGAAGAGAACATGAAATCGAAAGATTATTATCAAAACCATAAATGATATGAACAAGAAAAGTGACACCTACCAACTGGCATCCCAGTTATTATGGGAAGATGCCGAACCTGGTGTAAAGCGTCAGATTATGGCATATGACGCTCACCTGATGCTCGTAAAAGTACAGTTCCAGACAGGAGCCATAGGCTCTGTCCATCAGCATCCCCACACCCAGGGAACCTATGTTGCCAGTGGCATTTTTGAGTTGACCATCGGGAACGAAAAGAAAATCCTGAAAGCTGGTGACGGTTATTATGTAGCTCCCAATCTCCCCCATGGTTGCAAGTGTCTCGAGGCAGGAACCCTCATCGACACCTTTAGTCCCATGCGTGAGGACTTCTTGGGAAATCAATAACAATTATTGGCTTTATTTTGCCATCTAATCATGCATTCTTATTTTGCCGTGGAAGCATTGTTTCTACGGCATTTTTACATTGCTTCTATGGCATTCATACAACACTTCCATTGCATTTAAACAACGAATGTTCTATGTTACTGCATTTTAGTTCCAATAACTGCCAATAACTACCAATAACTACCTCTAACTACCATTAAGCGGTTGGAACAAGAAAAGGAGATAGGATTAGACAATGATGCGAGTTTTATGGTAGTTCTCGCGGAACTCAGAGGGGGAACAACCTTTTTTACGCTTGAAAATGCGATTGAAATTACTCAAGTTGTTGAAACCACAGTCGAAGGAAATCTCGGAGATACTACGACTGGTATCAACAAGCAGACGTGCTGCAAAACCCAGACGGATATCAATAATGTAATCGGAAAGATTACGACTGGTATGAAGCTTAAAGAAACGGCTGAAGGCTGAAGGACTCATACC
>CACZVX010000077.1 GCA_902784755.1 uncultured Prevotellaceae bacterium | reverse complement strand
AGCTTCTTTGCATTCGACTTGCACGAAAATTATATTTAGAATTATTCCGGAGTAATTTTATACGTAATTTTAAAAATAATTTCGAGCGAAGCGACCAAGATAAACTCTCCGCGGGTTATCATCCACCCCTGGCCCCATGCAGCTGCTTAACCACCCCTGCCCTCAATGCTGCTTGCTTAACCACCCCTTGCCCCTGCATTATTGCTTGCTTAACCACCCCTCCCCCTCCTTCAAAAGGAGGGGAGTCTGGAGGGGAGTCTGGAGGGGAGTCTGGAGGGGAGCTTGGAGGGGTTAGGGGTAGGCTCCTGCTTTAGACAGCGAAGCGCTTAAACAGTCCACAGCGAAGCGCTTAAACAGTCCGAAGGACGCTTAAACAGTTGCGAAGCAACGCTTAAACTTTTATCAGCGTTCCGTGTACAAAAAGAGAAGTGATGAGGAAATGAGGGAACTGCAGCGTTAAAAAAACGTAAATCTGCGGTTTTCTCATTTTCTCATTTACTTATTCTCTCAATTTTTCATTACCTTTGCAGCCGCAAATTCTACGAGGGCCAAAGAACCCTCGAGGGCGGAGTGTAAATAGCAGCCACTGAAAGGCTACGGGTAGGCGAGCTTGCTCGGGAATGAGGTCGTTGCGGTTTGTGAATCTCCAGCTCACTGGCAGACGGAGAGTCTGCTCGTTTCCAGGTACGTGAAGCCAGGCGCATTTCCGGAGGGCGACATTTCCGGGCAGTATTAATAAAACGTTTTACACATCTAAAAATTTTATGGACACTTTAAGTTACAAGACTATTTCCGTTAACAAGGAAACAGCGCAGAAAGAGTGGGTCGTGATTGACGCCACTGATCAGGTTGTTGGTCGTCTTTGCTCAAAGGTTGCCAAGCTGATCCGCGGTAAGTACAAGCCCAGCTTTACTCCTCACGTGGACTGTGGTGACAATGTGATCATCATCAATGCAGCCAAGGTGGTCTTCACCGGCAAGAAGGAAACCGACAAAGTTTACACCCGCTACACTGGTTATCCCGGCGGTCAGCGCTTCAACACTCCCGAACAGCTTCGCAAACGCCCCAACGGTGTGGACAAGATGATTCGTCACGCTGTGAAGGGTATGCTTCCCAAAGGACGCCTGGGTCGTCAGCTCCTCGACAACCTCTATGTATTCGAGGGTACCGAGCACAACATGCAGGCTCAGAAGCCAAAGGCAATTGATATTAACCAGTATAAATAAATAAGGTATAGAAGATGGAAGTAATTAATGCAATTGGTCGCCGCAAGAGCAGTGTAGCCCGTATCTACATGAAAGAAGGCACCGGTAAGATCACTATCAACAAGAAGGATCTCACAGAATATTTCCCCTCTGCTATCCTGCAGTACGTGGTTAAGCAGCCACTGAACTTGCTCGAGGTGGCAGAAAAGTATGACATCAAGGTAAACCTCAACGGTGGTGGTTTCACAGGTCAGAGCCAGGCTCTCCGCCTCGCTATTGCCCGCGCCCTCGTAAAGGTGAACGCTGAAGACAAGAAGACTCTTAAGAACCAGGGATTCCTGACACGCGACAGCCGTGCTGTTGAGCGTAAGAAGCCAGGTCAGCCCAAGGCTCGCCGTCGCTTCCAGTTCAGTAAGCGTTAATATTCAATGGAGAATTGAGAATGGAGAATGTAGAGTTATGATTACCTTTCTCCATTCGATATTCGACCATTGCAATATAGTTTAGCATCTAAACTGGGGAGACTTGAACAAGCAGAACAAGTAGTGCTGTAGTGTAATCATCATTGACTTCGTCGATTCTCGGCTGCACTTGGCATAGTACAAGCAGGTTTGGCTATGCTCTCGTTTGCACGAGAATTCTACACTCTACATTCTCCATTTTCAACTACCCCCCGGCTGATTCTAACAAAAGAAAGAATTAAAAAGAAAGTAAACAATTTAAAGCATTTAAAAAGAAAATGGCAAGAACAAATTTTGACCAGCTGCTCGAGGCAGGATGCCACTTCGGCCACCTCAAGCGCAAATGGAATCCCGCTATGGCTCCCTATATCTTCATGGAGCGCAATGGCATTCATATCATCGACCTTCACAAGACCGTTGTCAAGATTGACGAGGCAGCAGAGGCTCTGAAGCAGATCGCCAAGAGCGGTAAGAAGGTGCTTTTCGTAGCTACCAAGAAACAGGCTAAGGACATCATCGCAGAGAAGGCTACTTCAGTGAACATGCCTTACGTGATTGAGCGTTGGCCCGGTGGTATGTTGACCAACTTCCCAACCATCCGCAAGGCTGTGAAGAAGATGGCTAACATCGACAAGCTGATGAGCGACGGTACTTATGGCAACCTTTCTAAGCGTGAAGTGCTGCAGATCAGCCGTCAGCGCGCCAAGTTGGAGAAGAACCTCGGTTCTATCGCTGACCTGACCCGTCTGCCTTCTGCTCTGTTCGTCGTTGACGTGATGAAGGAGCATATTGCCGTTAGTGAGGCTAACCGTCTGGGTATTCCCGTGTTCGCTATCGTTGACACCAACAGCGATCCTAAGAACATCGACTTCATGATTCCTGCTAACGACGACGCTAAGGACAGCATCGAGGTGATCCTGAATGCTTGCTGCGGCGCTATCGCTGAGGGTCTGGAAGAGCGCAAGGCTGAGAAGGCTGACGAGAAGGCTGCCAAGGAACAGAGTGAAGAGGCTGCTGATGCCAAGCCCCGTCGCGCTGCCCGCAAGGCCGCTGCTGCTCCCGTAGAGGAAGCACCCGTAGCTGAAGAGGAGGCTCCTGCTGCTGAAGAGGCACCCGCCGCTGAAGAGGAAGCTCCTGCTGCAGAATAAATTTAGAATTAAGAATTAAGAGTTAAGAATTAAGAGTTGTTGCTTTCGCAATTAAACAATTAAGAATTAACAATTAAGAATTTAGAATTAAGAGTTAAGAATTAAGAGTTGTTGCTTCGCAATTAAACAATTAAGAATTAACAATTAAGAATTAAGAGTTATCACTCGCGATTTTCAATTAACAATTAAGAATTAAGAATTACAATGGCAATTTCAATTGACGATATTAAGAAGCTTCGCGCTATGACCGGCGCTGGTCTGGCTGACGTAAAGAAGGCTCTGACTGAGGCTGAGGGCGACTTCGACAAGGCTAAGGAACTGCTCCGTGAGCGTGGACTGGCCATCGCTGCCAAGCGTAGCGACCGTGAGACTTCAAATGGTTGTGTTCTCGTGAAGAAGGATGGTAACTTCGCTGCTATGATTGCATTGAAGTGTGAGACTGACTTCGTTGCTAACGGTGCTGACTTCATCGCACTGACTCAGACTATCCTCGATGCAGCTATTGCTGCCCAGGCTAAGAGCCTTGAAGAGGTGAAGGAACTTACACTGGCTGACGGTCAGAAAGTTCAGGACGCTGTGACTCAGCGCTCTGGTATCACCGGTGAGAAGATGGAGCTCGACGGCTATCTGACTCTCGAGGGTGAGAACGTTGAGGTTTACAACCACATGCGTAAGAACATCCTCTGCACCATGGTTCAGACCAACAAGCTGGCTGAGGACGCAGGTCACAAGGTAGCCATGCAGGTGGCTGCTATGAAGCCCGTGGCTCTCGATGCTGCTTCTATGCCTCAGAGCATCCTCGACGAGGAGTACAAGGTGGCTGTTGAAAAGACCAAGGAAGAGCAGGTGAGCAAGGCTGTTGATAACGCCCTGAAGAAGGCTGGTATCAATCCTGCCCACGTAGATAGTGAGGATCACATGGAGAGCAACATGGCCAAGGGTTGGATCACAGCCGAGGACGTTGCCAAAGCCAAGGAGATCATCGCTACCGTATCTGCTGAGAAGGCTGCCAATCTGCCCGCTCAGATGATTGAGAACATCGCTAAGGGTCGTGTGGCTAAGTTCTTGAAGGAGAACTGCCTCGTTGACCAGGAGTTCCAGTTCGGTGACGGCGACAAGCAGACTGTTTCTCAGTGGCTTGCTGCACAGGACAAGGACCTGAAGGTTGTTGACTTCAAGCGTTTCACGCTCGTTGCCGACTAATCAAGAGGCCTCTTTCCTGTTCCTTCCCCTAAAGGGAAAGGGAAGATGAATTAAAATCCCGGAATGTTTCACGCATTTCGGGATTTTTTTTGTAAATTCGCAGCCTAATGAAGACAAAAGCAAAGGGAATATGAAAATTTTCGCTATAGGCATGAACTACGCGCAACACAATAAAGAGATGTCTGGCGCGTTATATAAACCAGAAGAGCCGGTGGTGTTTCTGAAGGCCGATTCGTCGCTGCTGAAAGATAAGAAACCGTTCTTCTTGCCCGAGGAATTGGGGCGTGTGGACTACGAGACGGAACTCGTGGTGCGTATTTGTCGTTTAGGTAAGTCGATACCTCAGCGGTTTGCCCATCGCTACTACGACGCGGTAACCTGTGGCATCGACTTCACGGCTCGCGACCTGCAAAGTAAATGCAAGGAAAAGGGGCTGCCCTGGACGCTCTGCAAGGGATTCGACGGAGCTGCGGCCATCGGCGAATGGATACCCATAGAGAAGTTCCGTGACATTCAGGCCATTCATTTCCATCTTGACATTAACGGGAAAACCGTTCAGGAAGGATGCACCAGCGACATGCTCTATCAGGTGGATGAGCTGATAGCCTATATCTCCCGATGGTTCACACTGAAGACCGGTGACCTTCTTTATACTGGAACGCCCATGGGTGTAGGCCCCGTTCACATCAACGACCATCTGGAAGGATGGCTTGAAGAGCGCAAGGTGCTGGAGTTTAATGTGAAATAAAACCCACCCTTTGTCCCTCCCGAAGGGAGGGAATTTAGAATGAAGATAAGAATGAGAAGATATATTTTGGGAATACTGATGACGATGCTGGCATTTACCATGAATGCGCAACAGCGTTTCTTTAACCTGACGGCAGAGGAAGTCAGGATTGATTCGGTGTTACCCGTGTTTGCCCATTCTTTTCCGCTTGGTGATAACTATGCTGATTCCACTTACAAGGTGAGTATCGTTTATCCGGAGTTTATTCCGATGAGCGATGCCGATCTCAAAAAATACCAGAAGATTACAAATGCCGAACTGCCTGAACTTCCTGAAGTGAAGACACAAGTGGTGGTAGAACGCAAGAAAGGAGCATTGGAAGTGTTTCTTGTGCCACTTGTAAAGCGCGACGGCAAATGCCAGAAACTCGTCAGCTTTATGCTGAAAGTTGAAGGACGGGAGACGAAGGACGAAGGACGAAGGACGAAGGACGTTTTGAGCCCCTTGATAAGGGGCGGCTCTAAAGCGGGGATATTAACTGAGCACAAAGATACGAAGGACGAAGGACGAATTACGAAGGGCGGAAGGCGAAAGGTGAAAAGTGCGGATGAACGCTATGCCGCTCATTCCGTGCTGGCTTCCGGAAGATGGGCCAAGATACAGGTGCCTTCTACCGGCGTTTACCAACTCACCAATGAACTGATTCAAAAGGCGGGTTTCACAGATTTGACGAAAGTGAAGGTTTATGGTTACGGTGGTCATCTGCAGAATGAGACGCTGGTGGAAGCAGAGCTTGTGGAATATGATGATTTGAAGGAGGTTCCTCTTTGTACGCTGAACGGCCGCAGACTCTTCTATGCCAAAGGGCCTGTCAGTTGGAGCAGTCAGACGGCAACCGTCCGTACCCGCAATCCTTACAGCGACTATGGCTGCTATTTCATCACGCAGAGCGATTCACAGGCTACGACGATTGACAGTACGGCATTTGTCAGTTCATTCTATCCCGCTGCTGATGACTATCATGCGCTGCATGAAGTGGATGACTTTGCCTGGTTTGAAGGAGGTCGCAACCTTTTTCAGAACGATCCCATCAATAATGGAAGTTCAAAAACCTATACCATTAAGACCAGCGGGCAAGACAGTTCTGCAAAGATCACGGTATGTTTGACGGCAGGTGCCTCCTCTACAGCTGAAGTTTCCATTAACGGTGAGGTGGTGGGATCGATGTCGATGAATGTCTCCAGCCGTTATGACCATGGCGCTTCCAGTGAGCGTGTCTTTACCATTCAGAATCCGAAGGCAGAGAACTCGGTGACCATTACACCCATCAGTGGCGGCCCCGTGCGTCTGGATTATATTTCCTCACAGTTTGATACGCCTTTCCCCTTGGTGAATCTTTCCTCAGGTAATCTTCCGGTACCAGAATACGTCTATAATATTACGAATCAGGACCATCATGCTGATGAGGCCGTGGATATGATCATCATCATACCGACCACTCAGAAACTGAAGGCTCAGGCCGAACGCCTGAAGACTTTCCATGAACAGCATGACGGAATGAGCGTAAGGATTGTGCCAGCAGATGAGCTTTTTAATGAGTTCTCCAGTGGCACACCCGATGCCAGTGCCTACCGCCGCTATCTGAAGATGTTCTACGACAGGGCGGGGAACAATGAGTCGCTCATGCCCAAGTCGTTGCTGCTCTTTGGCGACTGCGCCTGGGACAACCGTATGAACTCCTCGGCATGGAACAACTATTCTACCGATGATTTCCTGCTCTGCTTTGAGAGCGAGAATTCTTTCAGTTCAACCGACTGCTATGTGAATGACGGCTTCTTCTGCAGTCTGGACGATGGCGAAGGCGGAGATCCTGCAGGTAGTGACAAACACGACATTGCCGTGGGACGATTCCCCGTGCGAACTGCGGAGGAAGCTAAGATTATGGTTGACAAGACCATTGCCTATGCGGAGAACAAGAATGCGGGTTCGTGGCAGAATGTGGTGATGTTTATGGGAGATGACGGCAATGACAACTTGCATATGGCAGATGCCAATGAAGCTGCTGCTATGGTGGAGGAGTTGAATCCCGGTCTGGTCATCAAGCGGGTGATGTGGGATGCCTATACGGAAGTGGCAACCTCTACGGGCAATACGTATCCCGAAGTGGTCTCGATTATCAAACAGCAGCAGGCCAATGGTGCACTTGTCATGGACTATTGCGGCCATGGTTCACAAGGACAGATTTCGCATGAGGGCGTACTTCATCTCAGTGATTTCAAGAACTTCACCAATACAAACCTGCCTTTGTGGATTACGGCTTCTTGCGACATTGCTCCCTTTGATTCACAGACAGAGAACATCGGTGAAGAGACGGTGCTCAGTCCTAAAGGTGGAGCCGTGGCTTTCTATGGAACAACCCGTACGGTTTATACGGACCGTAACAAACGTATCAATAAAGCCTTCCTGCGTGCCTTATTCACACGAAAGGACGGAAAGTTCGTCTCTTTGGGTGAAGCCCAGCGAATAGCCAAGAACTCACTGATTACCAATGGTGCCGACGGTTACGACCGTACGATTAACAAACTCCAGTATTCGTTGCTTGGAGATCCGGCCCTGGTGCTCAATATCCCGACTTTGCATGCCGTTATCGACAGTATCAACGGAAAGGCTGTGGGAAATTCCAGAGATATTCAGCTGAAAGCACTCTCGGTGGCAAATGTAAAGGGACATATTGAGCAGAACGGCGTAAAGGCAACAGGCTTTAACGGGAAGATGACGGCCACGGTACGCGACTTTGCAGAATTGATTACCTGTAAGATGAACGCTTCAGCGGAAGCGGAAAAAGCGTATACTTTTTATGACCGTACGAAGACACTCTTCAATGGAACGGACAGCGTGAAGGGTGGCGAATTCAGTTTTACTTTTGCCGTGACGAAAGATATCAGTTATTCTGATGAGGAAGGCATGATCAATATCTATGCCGTGGATGGTACTGAAAAGCTGATGGCCAACGGCTACAGCACCGACTTCATTGTCGGGGGAACGGAAGAGGTGACCAACGATTCCATCGGACCACGCATCTACTGTTATCTGAACAGTCCTTCTTTCGTGAACGGCGGCAATGTGAACAGTACGCCTTTCTTCGTGGCACAGATCAGCGACGAGGATGGTATCAATACCACAGGTACGGGCATTGGTCACGATTTGGAACTCATCATCGACGGTGAAATGTCAAGGACGTATGTGCTGAACGATTACTTTGCCTACGATTTCGGTACGTTTACCAGTGGTGAGACGCATTACAGCATACCGGCATTAGAACCGGGAAAGCACACTCTGAAGTTCCGGGCATGGGATGTGAAGAACAATTCCAACACGGCTTCACTTACATTCAATGTAGTGGAAGGTCTGCAGCCTAATTTCTTCAGTGTCAGTCTGACAAAGAATCCAGCCTCTGAGAGTACCACCTTTATTATTAATCATGACCGGGCAGGCAGTGAACTTGATGTGGAGATTGACATCTATGACCTGAGTGGCCGTCAACTGTGGAATTATAAGGAGAGCGGAGTATCCACGGGCAACACTTATACCGTGGACTGGAATCTCTGTGTGGATGGTGGCCACCGTCTGCAGACAGGCGTTTATCTCTACCGGGTGCGCATCAGCTGCGACGGCAGCAGTCAGGCTTCGCGGGCCAAGAAACTGGTGGTGATGCAATAAAACGCCAAGAAATCAGTTATTTAATAGCAACCTCAATGAAAAGTAACCGATTCTTGAAGAATCGCTTTCATAGAAAATAAAACGAAAGAATGAAATATAGTCTGAAAAAAGCACTCGTTATGCTCCTCATGCTGTGCACGCTCGTTGCAAAGGCTCAGGACAAACGTGACATGTTTAATCCTGTTCATACGGCTCTGGTTTCGCAGACCATTGCTCCTGATGCCCGTGCTGCGGGTTTGGGTGATGTGGGTGTTGCCACCGATCCTGATGTGAACTCACAGTTCTGGAATCCTGCCAAATATCCTTTTACGATTAGTCGTGCGGGTGTAGCCGTTAACTATACACCTTGGTTGCGTCAGTTGGTGAATGATATGTATCTCGCGAATGTGTCGGGTTACTACCGTATTGGTGACTACAGTGCCGTGTCTGCTTCTATCGATTATTTCTCATTGGGTGAGGTTTATACCAGTGAGGATGAAGGGGCTATGACCATAAAGCCCTATGAAATGTCGTTCGATGCTGCCTATTCACTGATGCTGAGTGAGAAGTTCTCTCTTTCTGCAGGTGTGCGTTTCCTTCTGTCGGATATGTCTTATAGCACGACGGAAGAGCGTTCTGCAGCTTCTGCTTTCGCAGCCGATCTGGGTATGTATTATCAGAACTATCTGAATCTGGGAAGCCGTGAGTGCCAGTTGGGTTTGGGCCTCTATGTCCGTAACATTGGTTCTAAGATAACTTTTGGCGGCAGTAACTACAGTGAGTTCATTCCCACCAATCTGCGTCTGGGTGCTTCGGTGATGGTTCCTATTGATGAATACAACAAGGTGACAGTAGCCGCTGATGCCAATAAACTGCTGGTGCCGACCTATCCTGTGGATTCTTTGGGCAATTACAGCGAAGCCTATGCTATCGAACATTATTATAATGTGGGAAGTATTGCAGGTATATTCAAGAGCTTCTCTGATGCACCTAATGGATTCAAGGAGGAGTTGCAGGAAATTCAGTGGAGTGTCGGTGCAGAATACACCTATAACGACCGGTTTATGCTGCGTGCCGGATATCACCATGAGAGTGAGAATAAGGGTAACCGTAAGTATTTCACGGTGGGTGCAGGTTTCCGTATGAGTGTGTTCTCGCTGGATGCTGGTTACGTAATAGCAACGGCGAAGAGTAATCCGCTTGATCAGACGTTGCGATTTACCATGACTTTCGACATGGACGGTATCAAGGATTTGTTTAAGAGGTAAGAACCCACCCTAAATCCCTCCCGAAGGGAGGGACTTTTGGAACCCGTCCTATATACCTCCTGAAGGGAGGGACTTATGAATCCATCCTATATACCTCCTGAGGGGAGGGACTTTTTTATTCATTTAATATTTTGATGATGAAATACGGATATGAAACTACTGATGGGGCTACTTATCAGTTGTTGCTGGAAAAGGCAAAAGAAATGCGGAACAACCCAACTGAAGCAGAGAAGGTCCTTTGGCAATTTCTTGTTGGCGGGCAGATGGGAGAGCATTTCCGTAGGCAGCACCCCGTTGCAGGTTATATTCCGGATTTCGTCTGTCTGAAGAAAAGACTGATCATAGAAATCGACGGTGGTTATCACCTCGAGGGAGAACAACCCGAAAAGGACGAAGAACGAACAGCCTTGCTGGAATCCGAGGGTTTCGAAGTCATCCGTTTCACCAACGAAGAGGTGCTTTTCGACATAGATGCTGTCTTAGAAGCTATCAGTGATTATCTGGACAGCCACCCCTCCATCCAAACTCCTACTAAAAGTCCCTCCCCTCGGGAGGGATCGAGGGTGGGTCGTGTGGGTTTCGGTTACGACGTTCATCGCCTTGTTCCCGGCCGCGACTTGTGGTTGGGTGGTATAAAGATTGAACACACATTGGGATTGCTGGGCCACTCGGATGCCGATGTGCTTATTCATGCTATTTGTGATGCCCTGTTGGGTGCTGCCAATATGCGTGATATAGGTTATCACTGGCCAGATACCTCAGATGCCACCTTGAATATGGACAGCAAGATTATCCTGAAGAAGACCATGGAACTGATTGCCACTAAAGGTTACCGCTTTGGTAACCTTGATGCCACGGTTTGCGCAGAACGTCCAAAGATTAATCCGCATGTTCCTGCCATGAAGAAATGCCTGGCAGAAATTATTGGAACTGATGAGGATAACATTTCCATTAAAGCCACCACCACTGAAAAGCTCGGTTTCACGGGTCGTGAGGAAGGTATGAGCGCCTTTGCGACCATATTAATAGAAAAAGACTAGCCTCTACGCATTCTTTTGCAAAAACAAAGGTGTTAATCTTTAAATATGTGTTAAATAGTAGCTGTGTTCGCACACAATCGATTGATTTACGTCAAGAAAGTGCATATTTTCTACAAAAATGAGGTTGAAAGTCTTGACTCGTATCGAAAAATGTAGTACCTTTGCATCGTCAAAAGGTTAATAGATTGTTTAGGTTAGTAGTAATAGATTTAGGTTTTTAGTTATTAGATTTAAGGTAAGTTTTCATGATTGTTGAAACGGATGACAATGGAAGTCGTGAGACCACCATTTGATTCAGAAAAGGATTTTTAGTTAAACATAGTTGATACGCTGCAGCTCGTTGAGAGTTGTAGCGTGTTTTTTTATATTCCCTCCGATTCATAAAAAACAATCTAATATACTCCTTTTCTCTTCGCTAAATCAATTTTCTGCACTATCTTTAAATAAGATACTTACGCTCGGCAAAGCAAAAAAAAGCAAGCTTTCTTTTGCATTTGTGCTCGCTTAATCGTATCTCTGGCTTCGCCGAAGATACTCACGTTCGACAAAGCAAATTAAACTTAATCGTATCTCTGGCTTCGCCGAAGATACTCACGTTCGACAAAGCAAATTAAAACAAGTTTTATTTGCATTTGTGCTCACTTAATCGTATCTTTGCAGCATGAGAGTACTCATTGTGAATACAAGTGAGAAGACAGGAGGGGCCGCTGTGGCTGCCAACCGGCTGATGGAAGCGCTTATTAACAATGGCGTAAAGGCCAAGATGTTGGTGCGTGACAAGCAGACAGACTGTCTCACTGTGGTTTCCGCTGGTGATGGATGGCGGCAGCGTTGGCATTTCCTCTGGGAACGCTGGCGTATTTTTATGGCCATGCACTTCTCCAAGACGCATCTTTTTGAAGCGGATATTGCCAATGTTGGTACTGATATTACAACGCTTCCGGAGTTCAAGGAGGCTGATATCATCCATCTTCACTGGATTAATCAAGGCTTTCTCTCATTGAATGGCATTCAGAAGATTCTTAGTAGTGGAAAGCCGGTGGTGTGGACCATGCATGACATTTGGCCTGCGACGGCTATTTGCCATTATGCTCGCGGATGCTGTCGCTATCAGAATAAATGTGAGTCCTGTCCGTTGCTTCCTCGTAGAAGTGTCTCTGATCTGTCTGCCGTTGTGTGGCGAAGAAAGAATGAGATACTGCGTAAGTATCATATATCTTTTGTGGCGTGCAGCCGATGGTTGGAAGGAGAGGCCAAAAAGAGTGCTTTACTGAAGGGTCAGCGTGTGACGAATATCCCCAATCCCATCAACTCACACGTCTTTTGCCCATCGGACAAGCAGCATGCCCGTGAGGCTTTGGGACTTCCCTTAGATAAACAAGTCATTCTTTTTGTCTCTCAGCGTGTAACTGACAAACGTAAGGGGCTTGATTATTTAGTAGAAGCTGTGAACAGAATGGCGGTGCAAGACGCTTCTTTGAAAGATAATACTGCAATTGCTGTTCTTGGCGGTCATTCAGAGGAAGTAGCTGATCTTCTACCATTGCCCGTATTCCCCTTGGGTTATGTGAGTGATGAATCAAAAATTGTGAAGGTCTATAATGCAGCTGACGTGTTTGTGTTGCCTTCATTGGAAGATAATCTTCCCAATACAATCATGGAAGCGATGGCCTGCGGCGTTCCATGCGTAGGTTTTAACATAGGTGGTATTCCAGAAATGATTGGCCATTTGAAAAGCGGATATGTAGCAAAGGCCGCTGACGCTGATGATCTGGCAAGAGGCATTAAATGGGTTCTTGATTTTAAGGGGGAAGAACTGTCAAAAGAAGCCCGCAGGAAAGTTTTGAACAGTTATTCACAACAGAGTGTAGCCATTAAGTATATAGAACTTTATCAAGAGACAGCATTGTCAAAGTCGTACAAGCTATGAACAGATATACCCAATTTGCTTTGCTCTCGGCATCTTCTTTGAGGATGCTACCCCATATGGTGCTCTATCTACTGCATAGGGATAAGATTGATGAAGACTTGCAGAAGTATTCTGCAGATGGCGTTGGCTTGTTGCCTTTTATTAAGGTTTGTACGCGCCAGCGGGTATTTCGCAACCTTTTCTATTACCGTTTGGGTGAATATCGCTCTGTTTTTATTAAATGGATGCTGCCGCCAGAGCGGACTCTTTACATTTGGTGTCCTCATATTGGACGGGGTTGTCATTTTGAGCATAACTATGCTACTTACTTGAATGCTGAAAGTATTGGTGATGATTTTTACTGTTTGCAGAACGTGACACTGGGCAATGACAAGAATGGGCGGCGTCCCACGCTTGGTAACCGTGTCAGCATTTATACGGGTGCTACTATCTATGGTGGTATCCATATTGGTAATGATGTGAATATCGGAGCTGGCTGTGTGGTCCGAAAAGATCTACCCGATTGTTGTACTGTTGTGGGAAATCCTGCAGTTATCGTTAAACTGAACGAAAAGAAAGTGCATATAGAACTATGATTCGGATTACAGTTGTTACCATAACCTATAATGCGGCGGCCGTATTGCAACGTACACTCGACAGTCTGCTGTGCCAGGACTATTCCCATGTGGAGCATGTCATCGTGGATGGGGCCTCAAAGGATCAGACGGTGAAGATGGTAGAGGCTTATCAAACGCAGGTGGCGGCATTGCATCCTAATTGGGTTGTTAAGCTTAAATCAGAACCTGATGGTGGCCTTTATGACGCTATGAATAAGGGCTTAGAGCGCACAACAGGCGATTATGTGGTGTTTATGAATGCTGGGGACTGTTTTGCAACATCAGACGTTCTTTCTATGGTAGCTAATGCAGCAGCGCACGATCCTCATCCGGCAGTTGTCTATGGAAATACGGATATCGTTGACAACGAGGGTAAGTTCTTGTATAAGCGTCATTTGCAGCCTCCAGAGAAACTCACGTGGAAATCATTCCGCCAGGGAATGCTGGTCTGCCATCAGTCGTTCTATGCCCGTACGGATATCGCCAAGGCCAATAAATACGACTTAAAATATCGTCATTCAGCCGATGTGAAATGGTGTATTGAAATAATGAAAGAGGCAGAAAAGCGAAAGTTGGCTTTAGTGAATACCCACGCAACACTCACACGTTATTTGCGTGAAGGAGACACAACGGTGCATCATCGCGCATCGCTCATGGAGCGTTTCCGTGTAATGGGTGAGGAATATGGATGGCTGACCACACTTGCCATGCATGTCTGGTTTATTATCAGAAAAGTAAAAAAGTAAAAGGATAAAAAAGTGGACACCATAATAATAGCGCGACCTCCAATGGAAGCCGCGCTATTTATTTTGGTTTTTAAATTTATGTGTATTTCAAAATCTGTCCTGGACGGATGCGCATATTCTTACCAATATGGTTCATCTTGCAAAGTTGACTTACGGTCATGCCACGCTTCTTGGCAATGGAATAAAGGGTTTCGCCCTTACGAACTTTGTGGAACTGCGAATCACGGTTATTTTTCTTTGATGCAGACTTACGGCTGTTGCTCTTAGCCTGTGCCAATTGTTTTCTGTCGGAAGGATCAGCATCGCTGTTAATCTCTTCATCCGTGTAGCTGTCCTGCTTGCGACCTGTTGTTTTGTTTGCAGCAACACTTTCACGTTCATAGCGGCTGGCACGGAAAAGATAGAAATCGCCTGTTACGTCCTGATTGCGGAAATCGAACAACAAGGCTGGATTCAGGGCTACACCACAAAGGCGAGTCTCAAAATGGAGGTGAGAACCTGTGGAACGACCTGTGTTTCCACCAAGACCGATAGGATCACCGGCATGTACCATCTGATCTTCGCGAACCAAATGCTTTGACATGTGGCCGTAGATGGTTTCCAGACCATTATTGTGACGAATGACTACATAGTTGCCATAACCATCACCCTCATAGTTAACAACTCGGATTTTACCATCAAAGGCGGCACGGATAGTATCACCGATATACACCTTGATGTCAAGTCCCTTATGCATACGTCCCCAGCGATGGCCATATTGGCTCGTAATGACACGGCTTGAGGTTGGCATGGCAAATCCACGGAGATCGATGCGGAAAGAATCGGGCAACTGTGTAGCGCGGTGTGCATATTTGTTGCTCCATTCGTTGTATAATTGTGCACTCAGTGAACCACCTAGTTCACGCTCAATAATACTACGAAGAGCCACCGTGTCAACGGCCTTCATCTTACGATCAACGGGAGCCTGACGTGCCAAAAGATCCTGACCCATTACTGGGGCAGCGCTCAGAGCCATCAGGGACGTTAATGTCAGTGTCTTAAGAAGATTTTTTATCTGCATAATTTCTTGTCAAAAGAATTCCTTTCAGGATGCAAAAGCATTCCAAGAATGTGCATAATTATCACATTCGGTTGCAAAGATAACGCTTTTTTTCGGAGTAAAGTGCTCCCTTTACACTTTTTATGGATACTTTAACACTCTATTGTTTGCGTTAACAGTCTATAGGAACAATCATATTAACAATGATTTATGAGATGGCGGACCAATTTTCCAAGGTCTTTCTCAACTGTTGTAGTCGTTGCCAAAGAAGGTTGTAAGCAGCTTTTTGGCATTGCGGATCATCATCGATGATGCGCTGAGCTTCATCACGGGCTAATTGTACCAGTTGTCCGTCGCGGGCGATATCGGCTATCTTCAAGTCGAAAGCCATACCACTCTGTTGGGTTCCTTCTAAATCGCCGGGCCCCCGGAGTTTCAGGTCGGCCTCGGCAATGAGGAAACCGTCGTTTGTATCGCACATGATGTTAATTCTTTTGCGGGTATCTTCGGCCAGTTCAGGCTTGGTGACAAGGATACAGTAACTCTGATCGGCTCCACGACCTACGCGTCCACGCAGCTGATGAAGCTGTGAAAGACCGAAACGCTGGGCATCGAGAATGACCATCACGGAGGCATTCGGCACATTCACGCCTACCTCAATAACTGTGGTTGCCACTAATATCTGCGTTTCTCCTTTGATAAACTTCTGCATCTCTTCTTCTTTATCCGCAGGTTTCATCTGGCCATGTACCTTACTGAGCCTGAATTCAGAGAAGACTTGGCACATGGTCTCATAACCTTCTTCCAGATTGCGAAGGTCTATTTTCTCGCTTTCCTTGATAAGTGGATATACTATATAAACCTGCCG
>CACZVX010000076.1 GCA_902784755.1 uncultured Prevotellaceae bacterium | reverse complement strand
ATCGTTCCGAGAGTCTTATAGTCCACTATCGTTTTCAGTAGTCCATATTCTGCATGGCCGCTCTCCGTCAGAGCATTCTCGCGTACCATTTCTAAAACGGCTTTTGCTGAGTCAGGTCTGTCTTCTATCAGTTCCCAAGCCTGCGCGAACAGGGGGTGCTGCCGCTCAGTGCATCCCATCGTGGTAGCCATGACTGCCAGTATGATGAATAATTTCTTCATATCGATATCTATTTGGTTGCAAAATTACGGTCTTTTCGTCATATTTGCAAACCTTTTTCTGTGTTTTCTCATACTCTACCCGTTCCTCTCAGCCACTTTTTTCTCTGGCGGTTTTTGCTTATCTGTCATATTCTCAGACTTTTAGCCTAAAAAAGACTGCAACACCCCCGATGGCGATTTCCTGCCGAAATCCTTGTGTCGTTCGCATTTTCATCCTAACTTTGCTCCCGTCAAATTGATAAAATGGTATGGTATGAAGACTAAAAATTTAATTACAATTCTAATTGGTATGGCATCATTTTTCTCTTGTTCAGACAAGAGTGGTGCAGAGTTCGAAGTGTCTCTCGAAGGACAACTTGTAAAAACAGACGTGAATAAGGGTAAATGGCCCAAGTGGATGTTTGGCGACAACCTCTATGCCTTGGATCATGACTATAGCCTTTGGCGTGGAAAACTAACAAAAACAGAATGGCAGAAAGCTGAGAAGGTGTTAGTCCATGGACATGGGGAGAATGAGTTTGGAGATATGATTATATCGCAAGACGATAATGGAGCATTTTATATTCTGGATCATCCTTTTAAAGATAATATGGGTAGTCTATTGATGACCTCGCTGACAATAATTAAGCATACAGACAATATTGCAGCAATAAAGGACCCGAAGAACTGGGAGAAGTATGACCTTTCAAAAATGTCTTTTTGGCTGTGCGGTGATAAATTCGTAGTATTGTCAGACTCCACCATTCTCACGGTAGGGACGCCTGAAAACGATCAGCACCATATTTTATCAGTCCTCAACTTCAAAAATCAGACAGTCACTCCGCTTGACTATTGGCCAAACGACAGTACACCGCAGGCCCTGGATGATGAGAAATTGATGGTATATACTAACGGAAGTGGTATCAAAGGGAATGGCAAAGACAAAATCCTGTATTGGGATGATTCGGGGAAACTTGCTTTTATATTTACCATTGATGGTCCCAAAACGAATATCCTGAGCCATATTTATTCAGACCTTCTCCCAATCCCAGGAATAGCCAAGACGCCATCACTCGAACGGATACATTGCTGCGCTGATAATAACAGGATTTATTTGCTTTATAAGAATTTAACCTGCAAGGGCGAGAAAATGGAGCAATATGATAGGAAAGACCCATTCCCATGGGGCAATATCGTCGAGGTGTATGACTGGGATGGTGTCAAGCAAAGGATTATTCATCTTGACCAATTAGGACAGGAAATCATGTTATCCAAGGATGGCAAAACCCTTTACCTTTATTCTGAAGATCTTCAGGATGGAGCAGATCCATATATTTACTCATACGATGTAGGTTCTCTCAAATAAATGAAGTTATGAACAAGAAATTTATAAGGATTGCGATTTGCTTATTCGTTAGTGTATTGCTCATTTATAGCTGTGGGCAAATGTCCAAAAACACAAAGGATTCCCCAAAAGAATCAGAGCTGGAAACAGTTGATTCTTTGCATGTTCTGGAGGTAGGTGATAAATACGTCGATGCAGAACTCTTTGATATGCAAGGTAACAAACATCATTTGTCAGAAGCCTTTTCTGATGGCCACTATGTGCTGCTTGACTTTTGGAATCTTGGTTGTGGCGCATGCCGACAGTCAGAATCAGAGTTGATGGAAGTCTATGAGCAAATGAAAGGAAAGTTGGAAATCGTTGGTATTAACTTAGATTCGATATCAAGATGGCAGAATCATGAGTGGAGCAAGCACATTGTCTGGAAAAACTGGAATGATGGAAAGATGTGGAAAGGAGGCATTAAGAGCCGCTATTACGACTGGAATGCCGTACCTTTCTACGTCCTATTGTCACCCGATGGCCATATTCTTTGGGAGATGGCTGGATATGGTGCAGGGTGTTTCTTAGGAATAGTCGAGGCTCTGAATGGCCCCATGCAGGACAACTATTCCAATCCTCAGTTGGCTGTCCGTCGTGTAGATGCCAATGCAGATGGCACCAAAGTCAGTTTCCGCATTTATACAAGGAAAGATCTATGGTTCAGTATTGCCAAAGAATCCTATCTTGAGGCCAATGGCAAGAAATACAAGCTGACAGCCGCCGATGGAATCAAACTCGACGAGAACAATACTCCCCAACATAAAGCATACTCTGTCAGGGTAAAATATGGACTCGACATCAATTACTGCGACTTCACACTTACCTTTGAGCCGTTCGAGAGCACTCCAGAGAGGTTCGACTTCAAGGCTGGCGACGGCGAGGACGTATTTATAATCCGTAACATCTCAGTGAAATAAACGAATATGAATAAGCAAACTATCATCACCGCACTTCTCGCCCTCGTCACATTGACGAGCTGGGCACAGTCAACAAAGACAGCAACTGTCACTGGTTATTCACCCGCACTGAAAGACGGCACACTGGTTATTGGTGGTGCTGGAAATTTAGGGAATATTGTAGACTCTGTTAAGTCAGGACATTTCACCCTGAGTATTCCTGTAGAAGAACTCACTGTTGGCACTCTCGGTTGCTTTGGCGAAGGTTGCCCCAATTTATCTTTCTCCCTTATGCTGAAGCCTGATGTAACGGTGAAATTGACAGGCACAGATTGTCTCTATCCACTATGGAAAGTGGAAAGCCCAATCCCCGAACAGCAGACGCTGAACCGTATGACGGAGTATTGCCGTGACGTTATGTTGGAATTTATCCAAATAGAACAGAGCAGAGATAGAGTTAAACTTGACTCTATCAACATGGTGCTAATGAAGAAAGAGATGGACATCCTGGCCTCTCTGCCTGTGGATGCTGCCTCCATCAGTAAACTAAGCAACATAGCCAGAATGCTGAAGAACATAAAAGACTTCCCATACACAGAGCAGATTAAGAATCTGGAAAAGTCTTTTGCTGCTCGTGCACCGAAAGGATTTGAAGACCAACTGGCAGAGATACACGCCTATGTCTATCCTCCGCAACTCTTGAAGGTGGGCGATCAATACGTTGATGCAGAACTCTTCGATATGCAGGGCGGCAAACATCTTTTGTCAGAAACCTTCTCTGGAGGGCGATACGTATTGCTCGACTTCTGGGGTATCGGCTGTGGCCCTTGCATGATGGCTGAGCCAGAGATGCGAGAGGTTTACGAACGAATGAAGGGGAAGTTGGAAATTGTTGGTATCAATCAGAATACACGCTCTCAGTGGCAGAAGCATGAGTTCAGCAAGCGCATCGTTTGGAAGAACTGGAGCGATGGCAAAATGGGAAGTAGCATCAATGGCAGATACTGCGATGAAGGCGCCATACCTTATTATGTATTGATTTCGCCCGAAGGTCGCATATTGTGGAAAGTTGTAGGCTATAGTGGCATAGGTTGCTTCTTTGGAATGGCTGAAGCCATCAATGGCCCCAAACAGGATAATAGTTCAAATTTGGGATTTGTTGTCCGCCATGTCGATGCCAATGCAGATGGCACCAAGGTCAGCTTCCGTAATTACACCAAGAAAGATTATTGGTTCCGGATTGCCAAGGATTCCTATCTCACGGCTAACGGAAAGAAGTACAAGTTGACAGCAGCCGACGGCATCAAGCTCGACGTTGACAACTATCCCGAAGTCAATGCCTTTACCGCCAAGGAAGAATACATTGGCGCAATAAACTACAGCGACTTCACCCTTACCTTCGAGCCGTTCGAGACCATTCCAGAAAACTTCGACTTCATAGAAGGTGACGTTGAGGGTGCATTTGTTATCCGCAATATTTCGCTCAAATAAACGTATATGAACAAGCAAATCATCATCACCGCACTGCTCGCTCTCGTTGCAATGGCGGGGCAGGGACAAGAAATCAAGAGAGTAACAACAAAACCCGAAAACTTCATGGAGCACATGAATATGTACGGTTACAAAGTATTCACCTATGACATTTCCTCTCTGCGGGATGTTGCATCAGGTTTTACAATCGTCATTCGCGAATTCAATCAGCATGGTATGATTGACGAGAAGAAACTGGAAGGGTTCAGGACACGCACAATGATTTCTGATTTCGATGAAGAAGATCAGCGGATAATTTATGCTAAGAAAAATGGTGATGACATGGAACGCGGCATCTATCGACTTTCTAAGACACTTTCCATAGGCTTTTCACCCGTTCAGTCTGACTCAATTGAACTGGTGACATTACGCTCAGACCGTCACGATGGTTCACCGTATAGTCTTACCCTTAAACCCATTCCCGGTGCGCCACAGATGGTTTATCGTTACGAAAAGATTCCGTATCAGGCTACGGCATTCGAACTCAACACCTTCATCCCCCTTGTCCTTTACGGTTCTTTCTGGTGGGATAGAAAGACACAGACTAGGCGTTTTTGCGGTGAAATGGAATTGACAGAGGAGAAAGCCAGGAACAACAACTGTTTTAAGAATTCACCACATTATTACATCATCGGAGCAATATTCCACAAATAAAACGATACGAATATGAACAAGAAATCCATCATTACCGCACTGCTCACCCTCGTCGCACTGGCGGGACAGGGAAAAGAAATACCACAAGACTGGTTCAAAACAGATACCATCACCATCCGTGGCCGCATTGAGGGCTACGATGCTGAGCGGTTCGGCTTCACGTCGATGGAATGCTATTTCTACGATGTTATGGAAAAGGACAACAGTACGCTGCTGTTGGAAATCAACCCTGACGGGACATTCGAGAAACGCTTTTCCATCAACTATCCCAGGCACATGATATTCAGCTTCTTTGGGGAGTCAAAGGTCGGTTTTTCTAAGATTCCGCTCTTTGCACGTCCCGGTGAGACCACGGACATCACCGTCAAGCAAAACGAATGTGGACAATATGAATGCTATTACAATGGTGGTGCCAGCAAGGACGTGGAACGTTGGTTGAAATCCGACCTGAGGTTGCAGGAGATGTGCAGCAGACTCGACGAATTCAAAGGTGAATTCAGCGAGGCCAATGTCATTGCCGAACAGTTGTGGCTGGACATGTCGGCACGTATCGACAGCGTGAGCCACCGTAACCACTTCACCCCCATGGAGATGCAATTGGCGCAGGCGGAAATGCAAGACAAATTCGCCTTTTCCCTGATTAGTTATGCCCTGGCATATGCAGACAGGCTGACGCCTTGGCAACAGCAACCAGATGGCAGTTGGCGGCAAATCGTGACCGACAGCGTGAAACTCCGTCTCATCAAGGATGTCAACAACTTCAGATTGCTGAAGCGGGTTGACTTCGACAATCCGCTATTGTTGACTGACGAGTTCTTTTATTTCACCCTGAGCCGTGTGCACTGGGCGCGCCCCAACCAAGAAACCTCCCTGTCCGGTGTGGAGGGTATCAAGCAGCGAATACGGAATTCACATGCCGCCTATCAAGAACTGATGAGAACTGACCATCTTACGTTGACGGAACAATTATGCATCTACAAGTGGATGCTGGAATCCATTGAAGAATGGAAAATGAACGAGGAAGTGTTTCCGCTCTTCCTTTCGTCTTTCTCCCATCCTTACGTTCGTCAGAAGGCCGAACGGTTCTATCAGAAAGAGATGGAGGAAACCGAATTAACCCATCAACTACCCGAAGGAGCAGGCATTGAAATCATCCGCAAAATCATGGATCGCTATCCTAACCGTTATTTAGTCATCGACTTCTGGGGACTAGGGTGCGGCGCATGCATAATTTCCATTCAGAACAGCAAAAATCTCCGAGCAGAGATTGCCAAGCGTGACGACGTGAAACTCGTCTTTATTTCATACGACAAAACCGCTGGTGGAAGTGATGCCTACAAGAAATTTGTATCTGAGTGGTTGGTCGATGAAGAGACAATTTGTATTACCGTCACCGACTTCCGTCGTTTACAGGAACTCTTCCACTTCAACGGAGTTCCCTATTACGAGACCATCACGCCCGATGGTCGTCGTGTCCGTGATGACCTCCGCATCAATGGCTATCAAAACTTCGATGTTGAACTGAAACGGCTCAATGAGAAACTCAAATAACCCCAAATGATTATGAATAAGAAAACCATCATCACCGCACTGCTCAGCCTCGTCACATTGACGGGCTGGGCACAGTCAACAAAGACAGCAACTGTCACTGGTTATTCACCCGCACTGAAAGACGGCACGTTGGTGTTTGCCAGTACTGGTCCATGCGCAAGTGTCGTAGATACCGTGCAGGCTGGACATTTCGTCTACACCCTGCCCGTTGAGGAATTTACCGAGAGCAGTCTCTCTTTCTATGGCGAAGGCTGCCCAAGAATGTATTTGAACATATTCCTGAAACCTGACGTAACTGTGAAAGTAACGGGTACCGACCTTTTCGTTCCCTTATGGAAAGTGGAGAGCCCACTCCCTGAACAGCGGACACAAGGGCGTATAACAGAGCATTGTCGCGACATCATAGCAGAAAAAGTGCAGATGGACTTGACTAATGCGCCCCGAGAAAAACAAGACTCCGTTTCGATGATATGGATGAAGCAACAAATGGATATACTGCTATCACTGCCTGTGGATGCAGCCACAGTACGTACATTATTTGGCATATCCGAAACGGCGATGATAAGAAATGACTTCCCATACATGGAACAGTTGAAAGAACTGGAAAAGACTATCGCTGCCCGTGCACCAAAAGGATTTGAAGAGAAATTAGCAGAGATTCATTCCTATGTCTATGCGAAGGATGAGCAACAGATTGCCGAGGAATTGGCCAGCAATGAGAGCGTGTTCTTCAAGAAATACGATGACGTGGCCCCAGAGGACATCCTCCAAACTATCCTCAATAATTATAGAGGCAAGGCCGTGCTCATCGACATCTGGGCCACATGGTGTGGTCCCTGTCGTGATGGCCACAAGGCTATGGCACCCATGAAGGAAGAGATGAAGGGTAAGAACGTCCAGTTTGTCTATATCACCCCACCCTCGTCGCCTCCAACCACATGGCAGGAAATGATTAAGGATATCAACGGCGACCACTACTACCTGACAGAGGAACAATACCACTATATCCTCGACAAGTACAAATCTCCCGGTATTCCCACGTACGCCATCTATAACACCAAAGGCGAACAGACCTACAAGAGCATCGGCTTCCCTGGCTTAGACACCATTAAGAATGAAATAGAGAAAGCCCAGAAATAAATAATGAAGAAGACTATCATCACCACACTGCTCGCCCTCGTCACATTGACGGGGCAAGGGCAGATTCATTATCGCATTGAAGGTAATATTGGTATGCCCAATTTCACTGGCGTTATGGAACTAAAGGATGTCTTCATGCAACAATCCATGGACACGATAAAGGTAGTGAACGGTATCATTACACCGAAGGAAGGCGACCTGCCGGAAATGGCTATGTGCTTGCTTGCAGATACGACCAAAACGACTGTACAAAGAGACTCCGTATCGCGTAAGGAAAGCAAACTGACGCTGGGGATGCTGTTTGTCGAAAATGGAACAATCAAAGTAGAAGGGCTGGATGGTCATGGGTTGAAGCAAAGCGGTACGCCCATTAGCATTGAGATAGCGGCTTTCAATCAACGCTTGGCTGAGATTAAGGAGAAATACGAGGAGGAATCCGCAGAGAGTAAGACGGCATTGACGGAAGTTCTCTACGAAGTCATTACCCGTCATAGTAGTGATGTCTATGGTATATATGTCCTTGTCAACGAAGGCCGCTGGTATCTAGATGCCTCTCAGTGGCTTGAACTATACGATAAACTCATACAAGACAATAGGGAATACATTGGTAAAACGCCCTTTCTTGCTGATGACTTGAAGCGTACTGGCGATAAATATAAGCGTCTGATCTCTATGCCTCCGACTGACGTGGGCTGCAAGTTCGTGGACTTCGCCGTAGAGTACGATGGCAAAACCACCCGTCTCTCTGACTATATGGGACGTGGAAAGTATGTACTTGTAGATTTCTGGGGTTCGTGGTGTGGTGCCTGCAAATATGAAATTCCTAGCATTATCAGCGCCTATAACAAATACAAGAGCAAAGGGTTGGAAGTTGTGGGTATTGCTGTATGGGATAAGCCAGAGGATACACTGAAAGCCATCGATGAAATGCAGATACCTTATCCACAAATACTTAACACGCAGAAAATAGCGACTGATCTCTACGGAATCAAGGGCATTCCTGAAACCATCCTCTTCGCCCCCGACGGCACCATCCTCGCCCGTGGATTACGTGGTGAGGAACTCGAGGCGAAACTTGCAGAGATATTCGGAGAATAAACCAACAAGAAAGGACGGTGAACGGCACAGAAAGAAGGACGGACAGAGACCTCGGCTACCGCGACGGAGCCACGGACACATCGGGATTTAGAGAAAAACCAGAGTATTCACATCAAAAAAGCAACAACTATGCAAATCACTTTGGACTTCATCCGACCTTTTCTTGGCCTCGGCATAGTCCAAGCAAACTTGGCTCTGCACTCAGCTGTACGAAAACGTTCAATTCCTACGCAAAGTACGACTTGGCGTTAATGCCCCGCAGGCGGAAAATCCCGACGAGGCCGCAGAATACGGTTGCTGACCGTCAGAAACCCTGAACCGCGCCCTCGCCGGCACATTCTCACCGCCAGCGACCATGACCGGGCGCCTGGTCGGGGATTTCTGAGTGAAAGTGATGGTTACAACAGGACAAAAACCGCCTATTTCGGAACTATATTTATGAGAGTGCATAAGGACTTCTTTCCGAGTTCAATTGATATTTTACACCTCAGATACTGAAACAAGTTTCAGACTTTCACCCTCAGCGACCTTTTTTCTAGCTCCGCCGAGGGGTTTTCGTTCAGGTTTTCGTAAATTTGTGAGCAAAATCGTAAACATAAAAGTGTAATAATCCGTCTTGTTGTGGGTCTATATTTTAGAAGCAGCAAGAACGAAGGGGCAAGGCCCCCACGATATAATGACTGACAGAGAACTGACAAAGCAGGTCATACATGGCAATCACAGTGCCTTCGCTGAGATAGTCCACCGCCATTCGGGGATGGTGTTCTCAAAAGCGTTGGGCGTGATGCACACGGAGGAAGGTGCGGCTGAGGTCACACAGCAGACTTTCGTTCGTGCCTACGAGAGCATCGATGCCTGGCGCGGCAAAGAACTGGCACCCTGGTTATCTGCCATCGCCGTACATACAGCCTTGAAACTACTCGACAAGGAGCGTCGACGACGAACATCATCGCTCAATGACCTCCCACATGGTGTTTCCAGCAGTATTGCAGACGAATCCACTTATTCCGAGGAGCACGAAGCTCGCCTTCAACAGATGGAAGCCGCCATCGCAGGACTATCAGAGCAAGACCAACAGATTCTGCGCCTACAATATTACGAACAGATGAAAACTGCTGATATTGCTCACCAAACAGGACTCTCGCAGAGCAATGTGCTCGTAAAGCTACACAGAATACGTGAACGATTAAAAGATATTCTCACTCATGAACGAAATGACTGACAACAACATAGATACTCTCATCCGAGAAACGTTAGAGCGCAGGGAACTGCTGGCAGACCTCGACCGTCTCATCATTGCCGACGTACGCCGTCAGGCACGACGTGAGCTGATTCGCCGTTGGGCACGCGTCGCCGCGTTCAGCTTCGGGCTTCCGATAGTGTTGCTTGTATTTGCCGCGTGTATGTATCTTTACATAAAACAGTACGGTACTTCGACTTTCACCCTTTACATCATGGCACTTCCTACTCTCGCCATCATTTTCTCAACCCATCGTTTTCTTAAGAATTTTTCGCTCAAAGAGGTGTAATAATCGTATCATTAACGGGTCTTATAAATGAAAGCGCTCTCACATTAATTAATAGTAATCATTTAATTTACAACTGATATGGAACATCTTAAAGAATTAATTATCGTATTGTCGCTCATCATTCCCATCGTCGCTATCGTAATGACGTTCATTGCCGATATTAAGAAGAAGCGGCGCGACACCGAGTTACGTCTTGCCATCATTCAACAGGGAATAGATGCCGAAACCGCCAAAGTTCTCACTAAGCAAGAACCAAAAGATAAGTACAGTGGCCTACGATGGGGCTGTGTCCTCGTAGGTCTGGGTATCGGTGCTCTTTGCGACGTCCTCCTCGGTTTGCCTCCCAAGCACAATATCTTCTTTTGGATTGTTATTGCTGCAGGCATTGGCATGGGCCTCCTCGTATCCTTCGTCATCGAGTATAAGCTCACAAAGAAGGAACAGCAAGAAAAGATGAAGAACGAGGAAAGTGGCGAATAACTGCTTATGATGTACGTCGAAATCGCAGATGCCATTAACGACAAGATTCTGACTGGAGTCTATCAGGCGGGGAGGCGGGTGCCAAACATCCGCCTCACTGCTTTGGATTTCCAAGTGAATCATAATACCGTGATACGGGCATACGACCTGTTAGAACGTGAAGGTATTATTCAGAATCAACGTGGAATAGGTTTCTCTGTGACTGCTGAGGCAAAAGACATCATCATACATAAGCGTAAAGAATGGTTCTACCACGAACTCCTTCCCGATGTTTTCCGCCAAATGAGATTGATGGGTATAGAACTGAACGAGATATGGCCAGATTACTCGTCACAGAATAATTCTTAGATTCGCTAATGGTTTAATCTTGAAGTTGCCTGATGACATTTCTATATAAAACAATGAAAGTAGTTTCAGACTTTTGCCCTCGGCAACCATTTTTCCGGCTCCGCCGTGGGTTTTTCGTTCAGGTTTTCGTAACTTTGTGGGCAAAATCGTATAACAATCAGAGAATATGAACAAGCAAACTTTCATTACCACACTGCTCGCCCTCGTCACCACGACTTCTATTGTGGCACAAGACATGATAAAAACCGCAACGGCTCCAATTAGTTTTTCAAAGAAAGATTTTGCTGACACCATCAAGATAAAGGTGATAGATGGAGCAGTCGTTGTG
>CACZVX010000075.1 GCA_902784755.1 uncultured Prevotellaceae bacterium | reverse complement strand
CAAGGAATCGGAAGAAAAAGTGGCCGCATTGGTTAAGAAATACGGCGGCACAAAGGTTTTGGTACATTATGGAGGAGGTTCCGCCAAACGTTCTGGACTTCTCGATAAGTTGTTTGGGCTGCTCTCTGAGGCAGGCATCCCTTATGTAGAACTGGGAGGCGTGGTGCCCAATCCGTTACTTTCCAAAGTGAAAGAAGGCATTGAGCTCTGCCGGAAAGAAGGTGTTGATTTCATCCTGGCTGTAGGTGGCGGTTCGGTCATCGACTCTTCGAAGGCTATCGGTTATGGTGTATGCTATGACGGTGATCCCTGGGACTTCTGGGGAAAGGGTGTCGCCCCAAAGGCATGTCTGCCCATCGGTGCTGTGCTGACCATTCCCGCAGCTGGCAGCGAGATGAGTAATTCCTGTGTGATTACTCGTGATGAAGATAAGAACAAGCGCGGAATCAACAGCGACCTCTGCCGCTGCAAGTTCGCCATCCTGAACCCTGAGCGTACGTTCACGCTGCCTCCTTATCAGACAGCCGCCGGTGCTACCGACATCATGATGCACACCATGGAGCGCTATTTCACGCCCGAACAGGACATGACACTGACCGACGCTATTGCAGAGGCATTGCTCAGGACCGTGAAAGACTGTGCATTGGAGGTAATGAAGAATCCTGAAGACTACCGCAACCGTGCCCAGATTATGTGGGCTGGTTCATTGGCTCATAACGACCTGACAGAATGTGGTACGACCAAGGACTTCGCTACCCACCGCCTGGAGCACGAACTGAGTGCACTCTTCGGTGTCACCCATGGTGCCGGTCTGGCAGCCATCTGGCCTTCGTGGGCCCGCTATTGCATCAGCAAAGGCCACGCCCGCCGTTTCGCACAGTTTGCCGTCAACGTAATGGGAGTTGCCAATGATTTCACTGATCCTGAGCGCACTGCCCTGAAAGGTGTGGAAGCCATCGAGCAGTTCTATCGTCAGATTGGCATGCCCACTTGCATCAGCGAACTGATGGGCAAGACCGCCAGCGAGGAAGAGATTGAGCACATGGCCAAGATGTGTAGCCGCGGCTACACCATTACGGTAGGTTCGCTGGAGGTATTAGGGCCAGAGGAGATGAAAACCGTTTACCGGACGGCAAACCATTAAAAAACGAAGGAGCGAGGGAACGAGAGAACGACGGGACGAAAAAAGAGCGAGGGAGCGAAAACGTAGGACGAATCTCGTCCACACGTTCCATCGCTCCCTCGCTCTCTCGTTATTTTATTTCTATAGCTTCGTGCCAATATAGACACCGAAGGAAACTGTAGTTGCACAAATCACTGTGGCAACGGCCAATGTCATAAAAATTCCCATAATACTTAGTTCTAATTTTGTTATCCTAATTTTTTACTTCTTTCTTTTTTAACCCTCTGTGAGGGATCTCGTGTAGTCTTTTATTTTGAAGTAAGCCCCATGTGGCTTGCAACAATCAGAACTACAACTGAGAGTGTCATCATTAACTGTAACATCTTTTTTACCTTTAAATTCATGACCCGTTTGCGGGTCTCAGTGTTATCCTTTTTCTTTTTTGCTGGTGCAAAGGTAGTGCCATTTTTGGATTTGGAAAAGTATTTTGACGGAAATGGTTGTAAAACTCACATTTATTTGACAAAGGTCAAAGCAATTGATTTTTGTCAAATTTCGAATGAATTTTGTTGGTAAAAAGATAAAAAGTAGTACCTTTGTAGTCGTGAAGAAGTTTTTGAGTAATACGGTGAAAATTGCACTGCCCCTCTTGTTGGGCGGTGCCATTCTCTATTGGATGTATCGCGACTTTGACTTCAAAAGCATCCGTCAGGTACTGCTCCATGAGATGAACTGGACATGGATGCTGCTCTCTTTCCCTTTTGGTATTCTGGCACAGACCTTCAGGGCATGGCGCTGGAAACAGACGCTGGAACCGCTGGGCGAACATCCTCGTTCCCATATCTGCGTGAACAGCATCTTCCTATCCTACGCCTCTTCACTGGTGATACCCCGCATTGGTGAGTTTATCCGTTGTGGTGTATTGAAGCGTTACGATGGGGTCTCTTTCCCAAAATCATTGGGAACCGTGGTCACAGAGCGTGCCATCGATTCGCTATTGGTGATGGTCATCACAGGTCTCACCATACTCTTTGAGATGTCCACTTTCGGCACTTTCTTCGAGAAGACAGGAACATCCATCGACACGATCCTCCATCAATTTACGCCTGCAGGTTATTTCGTGACAGCGGTCTGTGGCATTGCTGCCTTGTTGCTGCTCCATTTGCTGTTGAAACGCCTCTCTATATATAATAAGGTGAAGACTACGCTCACAGGTATCTGGCAGGGTGTACTCTCGATGAAGAACGTGAAGAATGTACCACTGTTCATTTTCTACACGCTGGCCATCTGGGGTAGTTATTTCCTTCACTATTATCTGACGTTCTTCTGTTTTGATTTTACGGAGAACTTGGGGCTTGGCTGTGCCTTAGTAACCTTCATCGTAGGCACAATCGCCGTCATTGTTCCGACGCCCAACGGTGCCGGTCCCTGGCATTTCGCTGTAAAGACCATGCTCATCCTCTACGGTGTAGCCGATGTAAAAGCCCTCTATTTCGTGCTCATCGTCCACACCGTCCAAACGCTCCTAGTCATCGCCCTAGGCATTTACTCTACCATTGCTTTGGCGTTTCAGCCGAGGGAACGAAGGGACGAAGGGACGAGGGAACGAGAATACATTTAAACCTTTTAACTTATGGACGACTTCTATTACAAAAAACTTGATGCTTACAAACTGGCAAAAAAGTTAACTATTTATGTTTATGATCAAATAAGGAAATTCCCTGAATATGAAAAATTTGCACTAGCTGACCAATTAAGAAGAGCAGCTATCTCTGTTCCTTCAAATATTGCAGAAGGAATGGGGAGAATGTCAATTAAAGAGCGTGTTCACTTTTTGGATTTTTCTTATGGTTCACTTGCCGAAACTGACTGTCAATTAGACATTGCCTGCACGCTAGGATATATATCAGAACAAGATTATGTTACATTCCAACAATTGGCAGAAAGAACAGGCCATACAATTTTAGGATTAAAAAAGTCATTAGAAAACAAAATTAATAATTAACACCCGAGGGGATACTAAACGAAGGAAAGAAGGTATTCTCGCCCTCCCGTTCCCTCGTTCTCCCGTCCCCTCGTAAACCTCCAAACAACTATGAACGAAATCTTAAATCTGAAGCCGGAATGTATCTGGCGCAATTTCTACAGTTTGACACAGGTGCCACGACCAAGCGGACACCTCGAGAAAATACAGCAGTTCCTCATCGACTGGGGAACGAAAGCTGGCGTTGAAGTGTTTAAAGATCCCGCAGACAACATTGTGATGCGCAAACCGGCCACTCCCGGCATGGAGAACCGCAAGGGTGTCATCCTGCAGGCTCACATGGACATGGTGCCGCAGAAGACTCCCGAATCTACCCACAACTTCGAGACCGATCCCATTGAGCCTTGGATTGACGGTGAATGGGTAAAAGCTAAGGGAACGACCCTCGGTGCTGACGACGGACTGGGCGTAGCTGCCATCATGGCCGTGATGGAATCTAAAGATATGAAGCACGGACCTGTGGAGGCACTCATCACTGCCGACGAGGAGACTGGTATGTTCGGTGCCAATGCGCTGCCCGCCGGAGAACTGCAGGGCGACATCCTCTTCAACCTCGACTCCGAGACTTGGGGCAAGTTCGTGATTGGCTCTGCCGGTGGTATCGACATCACTGCCTCTTTGGATTATAAAGAGGTGGAGACCGATCCTGAGGATGCAGCTGTGAAGATCACACTCAAGGGACTCCGTGGTGGTCACTCCGGACTGGAGATTCACGAGGGACGCGCCAATGCCAACAAACAATTGGTTCGTGTGGTGCGTGAAGCCATCGAGGAATGCGAGGCCCGTCTGGCTTGCTGGCAGGGCGGCAACATGCGCAATGCCATCCCCTTCAAGGCCGAGGCCGTACTCACACTCCCCAAGGAGAATGTCGAGGCACTGAAGGAACTCGTGGCCGACTGGAAAGAGGATCTCACTGACCAGTTCCGTCATATTGAGACAGGTGTGGAACTCATCGCAGAAGATGTGGAAACCCCGAAGATGGAAGTGCCTGTGGAAATCCAGGACAACCTCATCAATGCCATGTACGGCTGCCACGACGGTGTGCTCCGCATGATTCCTGCCTATCCTGATGTGGTGGAGACATCCTCCAACCTCGCCATCATCAACATTGGCGAAGGCAAGGCCAGTTTCAAGATTCTCGGTCGCAGTTCACGCGAAGACATGAAAGACTACCTCGTAAAGACGCTGGAAAGTTGCTTCAACATGGCTGGCATGAAGGTAGAGACCGCCGGCAGTTACGGCGGATGGGACCCCAATCCCGACTCCGAAATCCTGCACCACATGCTGAAGGTGTTCCGCGAGCAGAATGGAGAGGAAGCCACCGTGGAGATTGACCACGCCGGACTGGAGTGCTCTATCATCCTTGGCAAATACCCGCATCTGCAGGTAGTGTCCTTCGGTCCCACCATCCGCTCACCGCACACCACCACCGAGCGCGCCCTCTGGGCCACAGCCGAACCCTTCTGGGCCACGCTGAAGAAAGCCCTCGAGGAGATTCCCGAGAAATAGAACGCTGACAAATAGCATAAAAATGGTTGGGCTTTCCCAACCATTTTTATTTTTACACGTCATTTTGTTTGCATTTCACATTTTTTTTCGTATCTTTGGCTATGCCGAACTTACTTAGCACTCAGAAAAGTTCAAATAAATTTGGCTTTTCCTTCGTTTTTTCGTAACTTTGCGATTGAAAATCGCGAAGATACTCCGTCTCGGCAAAAAAAAGAAAAAAAATCTTTTGTTTTGCGCTCGACTTTTCGTATCTTTGCATCCGAAAAGTAAGGTTTGGCGACTTCTGGCCTTACCTATGTCTAACAAAATTTACACCCATATGGACGATTATCACGCGGAATATTTTGAGAACTGTTAAGCGTGAGGATTGAGCAAGGCTAATCCTCAGGCGAGAGTTGTTTAACCTCATAATAAGGATTAGCAAACAATGAAGAAATACTGGAATACCATCAATGGATTAAAGCAGATTCCCCAGTGGGAACCTGGCTGCTGGATACAGGTGACGTGTCCTACAGAAGAAGACCAGCAGCAGCTGGAAGAGCGTTTCGAAATACCCGACTATTTCTTTTCTGACATCAGCGATACCGATGAGCGGGCCCGTTATGAATACGACGACGGATGGACGCTCATCATCCTCCGCATACCTTATGTAAAAGAGGTACGTTCACGTACCCCTTATACCACGGTGCCGCTGGGTATCATCCACAAGCGCGATGTCACCATCACCGTCTGTTACTACGAGACCAATATGATGATCGACTTCGTCAGTTTCCAGCAGAAACGCGGCGAAGGATTCACTGACCATGTGGATATGATTTTCCGTCTCTTCCTCTCCTCGGCCGTCTGGTATCTGAAGCGGCTGAAGCAGATCAACACCCTCATCGAGAAAGCCAAGCGCAATCTGGATCACGGTGTCAACAACGAAAGCCTGATAGGACTCTCACGTCTGCAGGATTCGCTGACCTATTTCAACACTTCCATCCGTGGTAACGAGACACTGCTGCAGAAGCTGAAGTTCAAACTGCAGGTCGATGAACTGGATGCCGACCTCATTGAGGATGTCAACATCGAGATGACACAGGCCCGCGAGACAACCAGCATCTACTCGAACATTCTGGAATCCACGATGGACACCTACTCGAGCATCATCAACAACAACATGAATACGGTGATGCGTACGCTCACCGTCGTGACCATTATCCTTACCGTCCCGATGCTCGTGGCTTCCTTCTTCGGCATGAACCTCATCAACGGTATGGAAAACAAACCCTGGGGATTCATCATCGCCCTTCTCATCTCGGCAATCATTGCCGTTTGTTCATGGGCTGTCTTGAGGGCAAAGAGACTCGTATAAGCTAAAGAAAACGCCAGTAATTGGGCAAGAAAAACTCCGACAAGGCGTTTTTTTGCCCATTTTTTTGATATTTTTGTCTCAAAATTAGGTTATTTCAAAAAGTTTAACTACTTTTGTCCAATCTATGCGTCTCAAAGACGTCTAATGCAAACCTGAATCACGAACCAAAAATCATTAACATGATGGACTCTCAAGAAAACGTCCTCAATCAAGAGGAACAGTTGGAAGAAAACAAAGTAGTTGAAGCACCCGTAGAAAACGAAGCTCCAGCCGAGGAAGCACCTGCTGAAGAAGCACCCGTCGAAGAAGCACCCGTCGAGGAAGCACCCGCTGAGGAAGCACCCGTCGAGGAAGCACCCGTCGAGGAAGAAGCACCCGCTGAGGAAGCACCTGCCGAGGAAGCACCCGCTGAGGAAGCACCTGCCGAGGAAGAAGCACCCGTCGAGGAAGAAGCACCCGTCGAGGAAGCACCAGCTGAGGAAGCACCTGTAGAGGAAGAATCCCCCGCAGAGGAGAAAAAGGTGTATGCCACCAAGCAGGAGGTAATCGTTCGCCTCAAAGAGCTTGCCCACGGGGATGAAAATCCAACAAAAGAAGAAGTTGACTATTTGAAGACAACCTTCTATAAGCTTCATTTCGCTCAGCGCGAAGCGGAACAGAAAGCCTACCTCGATGCAGGTGGCGATCCCGAGAAGTATGTAGTCACTCCCGACGAGGACGAAGAGACTTTCAAGGCTGAAATGGTTTTGGTGAAGGAAAAGCGCACCAAATTGTTTGTCCAGCAGGAGGAAGAGAAGCAGACCAACCTGAAGAGAAAGCTCGAGATCATTGAGAAGATCAAGGGTATGGCTACTTCCCCCGAAGAGGCTAACCGCAATTTCCAGGAGTTCAAGCAGCTCCAACAGGAATGGAAGGAAATCAAGCAGGTGCCTGCCGAGAAGGCCAACGAACTCTGGCGCAACTACCAGCTTTATGTGGAACAGTTCTACGACCTGCTGAAACTCAACAGCGAGGCGCGCGAATACGACTTCAAGAAGAATCTTGAAATCAAGACACGTCTCTGTGAGGCTGCTGAGAAACTGGATGAGGAGACCGATATCATCAGTGCCTTCCATCAGTTGCAGAAACTGCATCAGGAATTCCGCGAGACGGGCCCTGTCAGCAAGGAACTTCGCGAAGAAATCTGGACCCGCTTCAAGGCTGCTTCTACGGTAATCAACAAGAAGCATCAGCAGCACTTCGAGAATATCCGTTCCAAGGAGGAGGACAATCTCGCCCGCAAGACAGAGCTTTGCGAAAAGGTGGAAGCCATCGCTCAAGAAGAGAACAAGGGTGCTGGCGACTGGGAGCGTCATACCAAGCAGATTATTGAGATTCAGACTCAGTGGAAGACCATCGGGTTCGCTCCTCAGAAGATGAACGTCAAGATCTTCGAGCGCTTCCGCGCTGCCTGCGATGATTTCTTCGGTAAGAAAGCTGAATATTTCAAGTCTCTCAAGGAGCGTTTCGCTGAGAATGCCGCCAAGAAGAAGAAACTCGTCGAGCAGGCTCAGGAGCTGCAGGATTCTACCGACTGGAAATCCACCAGCGATAAGCTCATTGCCCTGCAGAAGGAATGGAAGACCATCGGCATGGTGCCCAAGAAACAGGGTGACCAGTTGTGGAACGACTTCCTTGCTGCCTGCAATAAGTTCTTCGAGGCTCGCAACGCCGCCAATGCCGGAACTCGCAGTACCGAACGTGAGAACCTGGAGAAGAAGCGTGGCATCATTGCCCAGTTAAAGGCTGCCGCCGAGGAAGCTGGCGATGATTTGCAGGAGAAGGTTCAGCAGCTCGTTGATGAATATCAGCAGATTGGCCATGTGCCTTTCAAGGAGAAGGATAAGCTCTATGCTGAATATCACGCTATCCTTGATAAACTTTACAAGGAACTCAACATCTCCGTCTCACGCCGTCGTCTTGACAACTTCAAGAACAACCTTAAGCAGATGGCAGGCAGAGGCGCTGATGCACTCGACAATGAGCGTGCACGTCTGATGCGCCGTTACGAGAGTTTGAAACAGGAAATCCAGACCTACGAGAACAACCTCGGTTTCCTCAACGTCAGTTCCAAGAAGGGCAACTCTCTCATCGATGAAATGAACCGCAAGGTGCAGAAGTTGAAAGACGACTGCGAACTGGTGAAACAGAAAATCAAGGCCATCGACGCCGAGACCAAGGAAGAAGACGAATAAAAAAGAAAAAAGGTAAAAGCCAATCGCTTTTACCTTTTTTCTTTTTACCTTTTTACCCTTTCTCAAACCTCCACGTCCGCCACTTTTCCATCGCGCTTCAGGTTCTCCACCATCACGTCTATCCTGCGCATCTCCTTTGGAATATCGATGCGTTGCGGACAATGGGGCACACACTCACCGCAACCGATACAGTGGTTTGCCTGACGGAGTTTGGGAACGCTTCGGTCGTAACCCACCAGGAAGGCCTTGCGCTGTTTCCGGTATTCCGGATTCTGCTTGTTGGTCGGCAGGTTCCCCTCACGGATCATCTTATTATAATGTGCGAGCACACTCGGGATATTGATGCCGTAAGGACAAGGCATGCAGTAGTTGCACTCATTACAGGGGATATCTTTCAGGTTATAGATATCCTCCGCAATCTTCAGCAGGAATTCATTCTCCTCCTTCGTAATGGGATCCAGCGGAGCAAAACTGCGGATATTATCCTTCAGATGCTCCATGTAGGTCATACCCGAGAGTACGGTCAGCACCTTCTCTGGCGTACCAGCAAAACGGAAGGCCCATGAAGCCACAGAACTCTCCGGACGACGTTGTTTCATCTGCTCCACCACGGGGTCAGGCACATTAGCTAGACGTCCGCCCAACAGAGGTTCCATAATCACGGCAGGAATGTCGCGTTTCTGCAACTCATCGTAAAGATATTTCGCATCCGTATTACGCTTGTTAATCTCGTCAGCCCACTCCCAGTCCAGATAGTTCAACTCAACCTGTGCGAAATCCCAATGATATTTTCCTTCGTCCATCCACGTCATCAACTGGTCGAAGATGGCAATGTCTCCATGATAGGAGAAGCCCAGGTTACGGATGCGTCCTTTCTTCTTCTGTTCTACCAGCCAGTCCAGGATACCATTGTCCATAAACCGCTCGTTGAATTCCTCCTCTGCATCGCGGCCACCGCCAATGGCATGCAGCAACAGATAGTCGATATATTCCACCTGCAGTTCCTTCAGCGAATTCTCAAACATCTCAATACTGGCGGCTCTCGTCCGGGTCTCGGGTGAGAAGTTCGACATCTTTGTAGCCACGAAGTATTTATCACGCGGATGACGGTGCAAGGCTATTCCTGTGGCAGCCTCCGAACGACCCTGACAGTAAGCGGGTGATGTGTCAAAATAATTCACACCATGTTCAATGGCGTAGTCCACCTCCTTATTCACCATTTCCTGGTCGATAGCTGCATCAGGATGGTCACGTTCCGTACCACCGCCCACCACGGGCAGTCGCATCATACCGTAACCCAGCAGCGACACCTTGTCACCCGTGTTGTGATTCACACGCATCGTCATCTTGTCCTTTGGCGGTTCCTGCTTGTCGGCCGTTGTCTTCTGGGAGTTACCCTTGCAGGCCGTCAGCAGTGTGGTAGCACCGGCCACACCGACCGTAGCACCACCGAATATCTTGAGGAAATCCCTTCTATTTATCTTCTTTGCCATATCTCAATTTAATTAGTAATTAGGAATTAGTAATGAGGAATTAGTAATTAGTAATTAGCAATGAGGAATGATCCCCCATAACCATTAACCCCTAACCATTAACCCATTAACCAATAACCATTAACCCATTAACCAATAACCATTAACCATAAACCATAAACCATAAACCATAAACCCTTTAACCAGCCGCGAAGCGGCGCTTAACCTTCACACTTCCTTATGCACCTCATGTCCTTCTACATAGATAGCAGTGAAAGGACGGGCAGGACACAGATGCTCACAGGCACCGCAACCAATGCAGCGGGCCTCGTTGACAGCAGGAATCAATACCGATTCCTCGTCTTCCTCATCCAGCATCACCATCTCAATGGCACCTACCGGACAGTGGCGCTCACAGTTGTCGCACTCCACGCCATCCTTCACAGGGAGACAGTTTTCTTTCACCCACACGGCATGACCAATCTGCGTACTCGACTTGTCTGCCAAGGTAATAGGCTTGATGGCACCTGCCGGACAAACTTCCGAACAGCGGTTACATTCCGGACGGCAATAGCCACGCACATAACTCATCGTGGGCTGCATCAGTTTCAGCAGATCCGTACTCGGCACCAGCACATGATTCGGACATTCCGACACACAAAGCTGACAGCCCGTGCACCGCTTCTGCATATTGGAGGCAGAGAGAGAGCCCGGAGGTGTCAAAGGTGTGTTGCGCGCTGGCTCCACCATCTCCTCAATCACGGCCAAACCGCCATCCACCTTCTTCTTTTCCTGTGCCAGAGCGGCCGCAGAAGTTGCCAGCGCAGCCCCCACCAAGAAGGCCCGCCTACCCTCATCAACAGCATCACTAGAGCCACTCGTATTCCCAGAATCACTGGAACTATTAGATTTTCTAGAACTACCAGCCCCCGGCCCCGCATAATGCAGCGAGTCAAAATTACACTGCTCCAGACAGTTCCCGCAAACCACGCAACGGCTATAGTCCACCTTCATCGACTTGAAATCGATGCACGAAGCCTTGCAGTTGCGCGCACACTTGCCGCACTTCTTGCATTTGCTCTCATCAAACCTGATCTTCAGCCAGGAGAAACGGGCAAAGAAACTTAGAATGGTACCCACCGGACAGATGGTATTGCAATAGGTTCTACCACCTCGCCAAGCCAGTGCCACCAGCACAATCAGTGTCACCAGGGCAATGATAAAGGTGGGCAATGAACGAATCCACACATCCACGGTATAGAACTGATAGCTCTTGTTATGCTCTGCCAAAAACGCCAGCACATTATTACCGGCTATCCAGATAGGCTGCAGCAGATTCTGGGCAATACGTCCGTAGCTGCTGTAAGGAGCCAGCAAAGCCACCAACGAGTTCACACCCAGGAAGAAAGCTGCC
>CACZVX010000074.1 GCA_902784755.1 uncultured Prevotellaceae bacterium | reverse complement strand
ACCGCTGGCATTGGCATGGAGACGAAGATCTTCGAAACCATGAATCTGATAGTCAACCTCTACATTACCCATATAGTCGTACGAATTAGCCCGGTCGTTACTTTCATATAGACGTGCAACAGGGTTGGCTGCGGTGTTGCGGTTCCACATGGTTGGGTAGTTGGGGTCATTGAGTGATGAACCGCCGTCGGTCCACTCAAAATAACCATGGTAGTTGGCATAGCGAGGATCGGTACTGGTTATGGGCTGTGTGGGATCCATGCGAGTTGCATCACCAATAGCTTGAACTTCAGATGATCGTTCAGGAATGATGGGTTCAACGTCAGAGAAGCGGTGGTACGCTGGAAGTTAGAAGTCTTCAGAATACCGTTCTGGTCGGTGTAGCCTACGCTAAGACGGTAAGGCATATTGGCCAGACCTCCCTGTACTGTAACGTTGTGATCAGTGGAAACAGCACCATGGAAGAGTTCATTCTGCCAGTTGGTGTCGGCATTGCCAAGTAATGCGGCTGCGTCGGAACCTTCACCATAATAAGACTTGATGAAAGAACGATATTCATCTGCATTGAGCACGTCGATTGTCTTTTTCTTCACAGAGTAGCTTACGTTACCGTTATAGCTAACCTTTGGAGCCATGCCCTTACGTCCTTTCTTGGTAGTGATGATGATGACACCGTTAGAACCGCGGCTACCATAAATAGCAGTAGCTGAAGCATCCTTCAGCACGGTGAACGATTCGATATCGTTCGGGTTAACCATCGAAAGAGCGTTGGGAGAACCTTTCACGCCTTGGCGGTCAAGGGCCAGACCATCAATCACAATCAGAGGGTCGTTAGATGCATTCAGTGACGAACCGCCACGGATACGAATGGTGGAACTTCCACCAGGTGTACCACCATCGCTGGTTACATTCACACCTGCAATCTTACCAGAGATCATGTCTTGTGCACTGGTAATGAGACCGTGGTTCTTTTCATCAGGCTTGATGGCTGTCACACTACCGGTCAGGTCGTTTTTCTTGGCAACACCATAACCGATGACCACCACTTCGCTCAGTGCCTGGGCCACGTCTTCTTTCAATAAGATGTCCATACTGTTCTGGGCAGCTACTGTGGCTGTCTGATAACCGATGAACGAAATCTCAAGCTGTTCGCCGGCATTGGCTTTCAGCGTAAAGTTACCATCGAAATCAGTGATTGTTCCTCCGCCACTGCTAAGTGCCTTGACGGTGGCTCCGATGACTGCTTCTCCGGTAGCATCCTTCACATGGCCATTGACAGTAATCTGCTGTGCAAAGGCGCTGACAGAGAGGATGAGTCCGCATAATACGGCCCACATTCTCAGAGGCAATTTAGATTTTACCTGCTTCATCATTGTTTGATTTTAGTTAGAGTTATAAATTTAGTCAATCTTTCTTGCTGCAAAAATAGTTGTAAAATTGTTACGTTGTACTAAAAAATGATTAAAATCAAGAGTTTAATCTGTGCAAACGTTTGCGCAGATAAAATATTATTATTAAATTTGTACGCATAACAACGAAAAGAACTTTTCTTTATTTTTGCAAACAGATTACTAACCCCAAGGTGATGACAGCGAAATCTACATACACAATGAAGGATATTGCCCGCGAACTAGGAGTGAGTGTGGCAACCGTGTCGAGAGCGCTGAAAGATTCCACGCGTATCTCGGTAGAGCAGCGTGAACGCATCCAGACATTCGCGCGCGAACATAATTTTTATCCTAATGCTTTCGCGGAGTCTTTGCGTAAGAGCCGTATACGTCCGAGTACCCTCATAGGGGTTATTATACCGCAAATCAATCACTTCTATTTCTCTAGCATTCTCGCTGGTATTGAGGAACAGGCAAATATTAGGGGCTATTCGGTGGTGGTGGCTCAGAGTGATGAACAATATGAGCGTGAGGTGCGTATTTGCAAACAATTCATGCATTTGCGGGTTTGTGGAGTTATTGTTTCACAGGCAAAGGATACAAAGCATTATGAGCATTTTCAGGAACTGCTCGACAAGAATATTCCGCTCGTATTCTATGACCGTATTTGTACGGGTATGAATACCAACCGCGTGGTGGTAGACGATTATATGGGAGCTTTCAAGGCTGTGACGTATCTTATTGAAACAGGTTGTAAACGTATTGCTTTTTATGGTGCTCCTATGCAGTTGGAAATTTCGAAAAATCGTTACAATGGTTATCGTGACGCGCTGCTGAAACACGGGATGCCCCCTGATGATTCACTCTGTTATACTTGTGATAACCGCGAGTCAGCAGAACAACTGACCCCAGAGGTGATGGAACGTGTGGATCGTCCAGATGCCTTTTTTGCCGTAAATGACGACACGGCTATTGGTATTCTTTATACAGTGAAACGTATGGGATTCCGCGTGCCTGAGGATATCTGTATCTGCGGATTCACTAACGGAGAGCGTGCCATTGCCTGTGAACCGATGCTGACCACTGTAGAGCAGCGAGGCTATATGGTAGGAGAGGAAGCCGTGGATATTCTTGTGAATCAGGCAGAGGGCATTTCACCGATGGACAAAATTGAAAAGAAAGTGGTCCGCACCCGCCTCGTAGTAAGAGGAACCACAAGATAATCCTGCAAATCCCAGATAATCTTAGTAAAAATAAAACAATATGGAAAAACCGAATTTAAGTTTTTGGAAATTGTGGAATCTGAGTTTCGGATTCTTCGGCGTACAGATAGCGTATGCTTTGCAGAGTGCCAATATCTCGCGAATCTTCGCCACTTTGGGAGCCGACCCTCACAACTTGTCTTATTTCTGGATACTTCCACCATTGATGGGTATTCTTGTACAACCTATCGTGGGAACGGCCAGTGACAAGACTTGGACGCGCTGGGGTCGCCGCATACCTTATTTATTTATAGGAGCGGCACTTGCCGTACTCGTGATGTGTCTGCTGCCCAATGCAGGTTCCCTGGGACTCACTGTGGGGGCTGCTATGATCTTCGGACTTATTGCCCTGATGTTCCTCGACACCTCTATCAATATGGCTATGCAGCCTTTCAAGATGCTTGTGGGCGATATGGTGAACGAGAAGCAGAAGGCAAAAGCCTATAGCATTCAGTCGTTCCTATGCAATGCCGGTTCGGTGGCGGGTTATGTGTTTCCCTTTGTCTTCACATGGTTAGGTATCAGCAATGTGGCAGAGAAGGGTGTAGTGCCAAACAGCGTTATTTGGTCGTTCTACATTGGGGCTGCCATTCTCATCCTCTGTGTTATCTATACCGTCTCGAAGGTAAAGGAATGGAACCCACAGGAATATGCAATGTATAACGGAGTTTCTGAGAAATCGAAAGATTCGGACAACTCCGATGATTCCGGGAACTGGATTACTCTCTTGAAGAATGCGCCCTCAACGTTCTGGCGTGTCGGTTTGGTGCAGTTCTTCTGCTGGGCAGGATTCCTCTATATGTGGAACTATTCCACGGGTGCCATTGCTGAAGTGGTGTGGAACACCACCGATCCTGCCAGTGAGGCTTTCCAGAATGCGGGTAACTGGGTGGGCATTCTCTTTGCCGTGCAGGCCATTGGCTCAGTTATCTGGGCTGCTGTCCTGCCGCAGTTTAAGAATATCAAAATGGCCTATGCCGTCAGTTTGGTGCTTGGCGGTATAGGTTTCGTCCTCATTCCGATGTTCTCCAATCAGTACATGCAGTTTGTCCCGTTCCTACTCATTGGTTGTGGATGGGCTGCCATGCTAGCCATGCCTTTCACCTTCGTTACCAATGCCTTGCAGGGCTATGGTCACATGGGTGCCTATCTTGGACTATTCAATGGCACCATCTGTTTGCCGCAGATCGTTGCTGCTCTTTGTGGCGGTGGCATTCTCTCGCTGATAGGCAGTCATCAGTCGTCCATGATGATTGTGGCTGGTGTTTTCCTGCTCATTGGAGCTGCTTGCGTATTCAGTATCAAGTCAAATAATAAATAAAGTATGGAACAAGACCTCGTTTACGTCATCTGCGGATGGATAGCTAGTATCTCGATGGTGTTGGGCTATCTGCCTCAGGCCATTCAGACTATCCGCACCCGCAATACCGATGGCATTTCGCTGCCAGCCTTCCTTCTTATGAGCGTCGGCGGCATCGCCTTTATGTTGCAGGGACTATTTCATAAACCAGAAATTCTCTGGGCGTTGTTCCTGACCAATCTGGTCACATCGGTATGCAGTTGCATAGTCTTCGTTATCAAACTGTATAACGACTACTTCCGGAAAAAGTAAAGAACAAATTGCCGTGCAAACGTTTGCACGGCAATTAGCGCATAAAGTGAACTTTTTGCAAACAAGGCATGCAAATTTATTTGTAATTTAGCACCCAGTAACAACTAACTGACAGTCTATGAAATTGAGATTTAATGTAGAATATCAGACTACGTTCGGTGAACAGCTGGTACTCAATATCAAAGAAAACAATGCGAAAACAACTTCATATCGCATGAGTTCGCTCGATGGTTGTCATTGGTTCTATGAACTGAATGGCCGAATCAGCGTTGGTGAAATCATTGATTATTATTATAGCGTTGATTGCGATGGTCAGATGACGCGCCATGAATGGCTGGTGGATGCCCATCGTCTGGAGATGGTTAGTGAGAAAGGTCTTAACTATACCATCTATGACCATTGGATCGATATCCCCGAAGATAGTTATCTTTATAGTTCTGCTTTTACGGATTGTGTGGCCAGGCATACGGTGGTGAAGAGTCCTGTGAAGCCATTCACCACGACGGTCCGCCTGAAGGTACGTGCGCCTCAATTGCGCAAGGAAGAGCGTCTGGCTCTTATCGGTGCCGACAAGGCCCTCGGTGGGTGGGAGATCCTCAAGGCCCTTCCCATGACGGAGCACAACTACAATGAGTGGATGGTGAATATCGATGCCACGAAGTTGCAGTCTAACGTGCTGGAATTCAAGTTTGTGGTACTTGATGAAGAAGACGATGTGACACCTATTTGGGAAGGCGGTGAGAACCGTCGTGTGGAACTTCCTCCATTGGAACCAGGTGATGTGGTGGTCTATGAACTGCCTCAAGCTCTCTTTCCTATTTATAGTCAGAAGGTGGCTGGCACCTTGGTACCTGTGTTCTCACTGCGCAGTAAGACGAGTTTCGGTGTAGGTGACTTTGGAGACCTGAAGAAAATGGTCGACTGGGTGGCTGGTTGTGGTCAGCGTCTGTTGCAGATTCTGCCTATTAACGACACGACCAACACCCACACTTGGACTGACAGTTATCCTTATTCCTGCATCAGTATCTTTGCCCTTCATCCCCAGTATGTTGATTTAACAGCGTTACCTGCCTTAAAGGATCCCAGAAAAGCGGCAGAGTTTGAGCAGTTGCGTCAGGAATTGAATGCTCTGCCTCAAATTGACTATGAGCGTGTGAATAATGCCAAGACCGAGTATCTGCAGTTGCTCTATGCCCAAGAAGGTTCCAAGGTTCTGCGTACCGCTAAGTATAAGAAATTCTTCGAAGAGGAGAAGTATTGGCTTGTCTCTTATGCAGAATACTGCATAAAGCGAGATAAAGCCTGGAACCTGAAACCTGAAACCTGGAACCTGAAACCCCAATTCTACTATTACGTGCAGTTCATCCTCTCTACGCAGATGAGCGAGGTTCACGCCTATGCCCGTCAGAAGGGAGTTATCCTGAAGGGTGATATACCTATTGGTGTAAACCGCACAGGCAGCGATGTCTATATGGAACCGCGCTATTTCAACTTAAATGGACAGGCTGGTGCTCCGCCAGATGATTTCTCAGTGAATGGTCAGAACTGGGGATTTCCCACCTATAACTGGGATGAGATGCTGAAGGACGACTGTGCCTGGTGGGTACGCCGTTTCCAGAATATGGCGAAATATTTCGATGCCTACCGCATTGACCATGTTTTGGGCTTCTTCCGTATCTGGGAAATTCCTATTGATGCCGTGCATGGACTGTTGGGTCAGTTCTCACCGGCACTCCCAATGACCCGTGAAGAAATTGAGGCTTATGGACTCCATTTCCAGGATGAACTCTTCTTGGAGCCTTACATCATGGACTGGACTCTCGAGCGTGTCTTCAAGGAGCGTGCTGAGGAAGTGAAGGAAAAATATCTGGAACCTACCCACGATGGTCGCTATCGTATGAAGGAGGAATACAACACCCAGCGCAAGGTGGAGGCTGCTTTCGCCGGTATAACGGATGAAAAGGAAATCTGGTTGCGTGACGGTTTGTATTCGCTCATCTCCGATGTGCTCTTCCTCCGCGATCATAAGAACCCCAACAAGTTCCATCCGCGCATCTCCGTGCAGCACGATTTCGTTTACGAAAGCCTCTACGACAGCGATAAGTTCGTGTTCAACAAGCTTTACAACGACTATTATTATCGCCGCAACAATCAGTTCTGGTATCGTGAGGCCATGAAGAAACTTCCTAAGTTGGTGCAGGCCACCCGTATGCTCGTTTGTGCAGAAGACCTTGGTATGGTGCCCGACTGCGTGCAATGGGTGATGGACGAACTCCGCATCCTTTCGCTCGAGCTCCAGTCGATGCCAAAAGATCCCTCCGTACGTTTTGGACATCTTTCGCGCAATCCCTATCGCAGCGTATGTACCATCTCCTCTCATGACACCCCAACGCTCCGTATGTGGTGGGACGAAGATCCTGAGCGTACGCAGGAATACTACAACACCATGCTCTATCGCAGCGACAATGCTCCTCATCCACTGCCGGGATGGTTGGCACGCGATATCATCAGCCGCCATCTTACTTGTCCTTCTATGCTTTGTGTGATAGCTTTACAGGATTGGTTGGCTATTGACGAGAAACTTCGTCTGCCTGATGCCAATGCCGAGCGTGTAAACATTCCTGCCAATCCAAAGCACTACTGGCGCTACCGCATGCACATCAATCTCGAAGATCTCCTTGCTAACGAGTCGTTTACTAATAACATTAAGGAACTCGTTACGCAGTCAGGAAGGAAATAGTTTATTCTTATTTGTACACAGAGACACAAAGACACAGAGTTTTTTCTCATTTAGTATTTTATAAAAATAACTTTGTGTCTTTGTGTCTCTGTGTACTAAAACTTTAATAGAAGTTCCCCATAAATATAAACGAAATAATAAGATTATGCAGAACAATAAAGTAAGGAAGCAACTGATGATGGTATTTTTATCATTTATCATTTGTCATTTGTCATTTTGCAGCGCTGCTGCGCAAACGGTTAGTTCTCCAAATGGTAACATTGCCTTGACATTCGCTATGGACGGCACCCGTCCACAATATGAGATGACTTATAAAGGCAAGGCAGTCGTAAAACCTTCCCATCTGGGTCTTGAACTGGCCAAGGACAAGCATGCCAGTCGTGGTATGAACGAAACAGACTTGATGGACGGCTTTACCGTCAAAGATACCAAGACGACTGCTTTCGACGAAACGTGGAAACCTGTTTGGGGAGAGACCGCTACCATTCGCAATCACTACAACGAGTTGGCTGTTACCCTCCAGCAGGAAGGTGGAAGAGAAATCCTCATTCGTTTCCGTGTCTATGATGACGGTATCGGTTTCCGTTACGAATTTCCACAGCAGAAAGACCTCAACTACTTCTTGATAAAAGAAGAGCATTCAGAGTTTGCCATGGCAGGTGACCACACCGCATGGTGGTTGCCTGGTGATTATGACACTCAGGAGCAAGAAACGCAGGAGACAAAACTCTCCGAAATCCGTGGACGTATGAACAATGCTGTCAATTGGGGCAATTCTTCCGTTGCTGTTTTCTCGGAAACAGGTGTTCAGACTTCTTTGCAGATGAAGTCCGCTGACGGACTCTACATCAACATCCACGAAGCTGCCTGCATAGATTATGCTACCATGCATCTGGAACTCGTAGATGCGCAGACCAAGGCACTCAGCACAAAGCTTGGCGGCGGCAGCAATGCCTATACGCCCAATCCGAAACCGTCACCCTATCCTCTGCCTGCACCGTTCACCTTCGTGAGTCATCTCACTCCTGACGCCACTGGTCTGAAGGGATGTATGCAGACTCCTTGCGAAACTCCCTGGCGCACGGTGATGGTGAGCGATGATGCCCGTGATATGCTTTCTTCGAATCTGATTCTGAATCTCAACGAGCCCTGCAAACTTGAAGACACCTCATGGATTCATCCAACAAAGTATTGTGGCGTTTGGTGGGAAATGATTGTGGGTAAGAGTTCTTGGAACTACACCGATGAATTCCCCAGCATCCAGTTGGACAAAATTGACTGGACAAAGGTGAAGCCCAATGGCCGTCATGCTGCCAACAATGAGAAAGTGCGCCGCTATATAGACTTCGCTGCCGAGAACGGTCTCGATCAGGTCCTGGTGGAAGGATGGAATGTAGGATGGGAGGACTGGGCAAATATGTGGAAGCGCGACGTTTTCGATTTTGTCACACCTTATCCTGATTTCGACATCAAGGCGCTCAACGACTATGCCCATTCCAAGGGTGTGAAGTTGATGATGCATCATGAGACCAGTTCTTCTACGCAGAATTATGAGCGTCATATCAAGGAGGCTTATGAACTGATGAATAAATATGGTTATGATGCTGTGAAGACAGGCTATGTGGGTGATATGATTCCACGTGGTGACCATCATTACAGTCAGTCTATGAACAACCATTATCTCTATGTGGTCAAAGAGGCTGCCAAGCATCACATTATGGTGAACGGTCATGAGGCTGTGCGTCCTACAGGACTTTGCCGTACTTATCCTAATTTGGTGGGCAATGAAAGTGCCCGTGGCACAGAATACGAGGCTTTCGGCGGTTCCCGTCCCGATCATACCTGCATCCTGCCGTTTACCCGTCTGCAGGGCGGTCCCATGGATTATACCCCTGGTATTTTTGAGACCAAACTCAACACTTGGAGCAACAACCAGTCCTGGGCACGTATTACGATTGCCGGTTCGCTGGCACTTTATCTCACGATGTACAGTCCTTTACAGATGGCTGCCGATCTTCCTGAGCACTATGCAAAATATATGGATGCCTTCCAGTTCATCAAGGATGTGGCCTGTGACTGGGATGATTCGAAATATTTGGAAGCAGAGCCTGCCGACTATATCACGGTAGCTCGTAAAGCCAAAGGCACCGACAACTGGTTTATTGGCGGTAAATGTGATGAGAACGGTCATAAGAGTGTTATCAAGCTCGACTTCCTCGATAAGGGAAAGAAGTACGACTGCACCATCTATGCCGATGCCAAGGATGCCCATTACGAGCATAATCCCAAGGCCTACGTCATCACCAAGCGTACGGTGAAGAAGGGCGACACCCTGAAACTCACCGAGGCTCCCGGTGGCGGCTTTGCCGTCAGCCTGATGGCCCGCTAGTTAAAGGACCTATAGCCTTATTGGCTCTATAAACCCCAGCAACTGAATAAGAGTTTAAGAAAGCTGGTGGTAAAATCTCTAGAGATTTTGTTGCAAAATTGCCAATTTTAGCTGGCAAAAATGCCAAAATTCGCGTAAAATCTCTAGAGATTTTGCCACCATTTTTTTATCTTCCATCTTCTATTTTCCATCACCTGAAATGTGTCAGTGGTGTGTCAGTGGTGACAGTCCGACTGACACGCTTCAGCCCTTTATTTATCGGGGATGTGCGGTGGTGTCAGTGTTTAACGTGAAATTTTTCAGTCATAATTGATATAAAGATTTGGAGATTCAGCAGAATGTTGTTATCTTTGTCGGGAATAACGACAATCGTAATGACTGGTAATAATAAGATGAGAAGACTCTTGACAATGGGGCTTTTCCTGACTGTAGCTTTGATGATCTCAGCCCAGAAGAAAGGCACTTTTGTTGTGTTTAATGATAAGATGACAAGCGTGGAAGTGGATGCTGCCGATTGGAAAGGTCTGAAACCGTCTTACTTAGGACCTGGTGTGAAATAAAGACGAATGCTGACGGAGGATACCATAGAACGACTGCGGATATTAGCAGAATCGGCGAAGTATGATGTGTCGTGCTCGTCGAGTGGTACCGTGCGCAAGGGCAAGGAGGGCATGGTGGGCAATACCGTTGGCGGCGTAGGTATCTGCCATTCGTTTGCAGATGATGGCCGTTGTATCTCTCTTTTGAAGGTGATGCTCACAAACTATTGTATGTACGATTGCGCCTATTGCATTAATCGCCGTTCCAATGACATCAAACGGGCCGCGCTGTCGGTCTCGGAACTGGAGGAGATTACGATGGAGTTCTACCGTCGCAACTATATTGAAGGCTTGTTCCTGAGCAGTGGGGTGGTGCGTAATCCTGACTATACGATGGAACGGTTGACGGCCATCGTACGTGATTTACGAACCATCCATCGTTTCAATGGTTATATTCACTTGAAAGCCATTCCGGGTGCAAGCCGCGAACTGATGGCAGAGGCTGGACGATGGGCTGATCGTATGAGCGTGAATATCGAGATACCAAAAGAGGAATCGCTGAAATTGCTGGCTCCTGACAAAGACCATAAGAGCGTGTTCCAGCCGATGAAACTCATACAGCAGGGCGTGCTGGAGAACAAGGAAGACCGGAAGAGGATGCGCCATGCGCCACGGTTTGTTCCTGCAGGACAAAGCACGCAGATGATTGTCGGTGCTACGAAAGAGACCGACCGCGATATCCTCACGATGTCATCGGCTCTTTATGGACAACCCACCATGCGGCGTGTGTATTATTCGGGCTATATCAGTGTGAACACTTATGACCCGCGTCTGCCAGTGTTGAAGCAACCGCCATTGGTACGCGAGAACCGTCTTTATCAGGCTGACTGGCTGATGCGCTTCTATCATTTCAAGGTAGATGAGATCGTGGATGAGGTGAATACGAATCTTGACTTGGAGGTGGATCCCAAGTTGGCATGGGCTTTGCGTCACCCGGAAGCTTTCCCCGTGGATATTAATAAGGCCGACTATGAAATGATTCTCCGGGTTCCGGGCATCGGCGTGAAGTCGGCGTGGCGTATTGTCAACTCCCGCCAGTTCAACCGTCTTACCTCTTATCACCTGAAAAAGATGGGCGTGGTGATGAAGAAAGCTAAGTATTTCATCACTTGTGGAGAACTCACCTCCAACTATTCCATTCCCGTCGTAGGAATCAACGAACTGCATCCGGAGCGTCTCCGTCCGCTGCTGATTTCGAAATCGCAGCAGAAACGCGCGGCAGCCGAACGGCAGTTGACGCTGGATTTTGGAGAGGAAAATAATTGAACGAATTGTAAATATATATATGCAACACAGGGTATTTATAACAGGTGGAGCCCATGGTATCGGGCGGGCAATCGTTGAGGTTTGGTGGCGTTTTGTGATATAGATAAGGTGTTGGGTGAAAAGACGGCGAAGGAAACGGGTGCCGCATTCGTCTGTGTGGATGTGACAGACAAGTCTGCCTTGGAAGAATGTATGGCAACGCTTTTCAACGAATGGGGCGACATTGACGTGATAGTCAACAATGTGGGAATCGGCATCTTCAAGGACATCACAGAGATTTCCGTGGAAGAGTTTGACCATGTGATAGCCACTAATCTCCGTTCCGCTTTCATTACCTCACGCTTCCTGGCTCGTCATCGCAAGGAGAATGGCAATATCGGTTACGGTAGGATAGTGAATCTCTGTTCTTCACGCTATCTGATGAGTGAGGCTGGAACAGAGGGCTATTCAGCATCAAAGGGTGGCATCTATAGTCTGACTCATGCTTTAGCTATATCGCTGGCCCCTTATCATATTACGGTGAATGCCATTGCGCCCGGATGGATTCATGTAAGGGAGGATGAAGAACTACGCCCGTTGGATCACGAGTTCCATCCCTCGGGCAGGGTAGGAGAACCAGAAGACATAGCGCGTGCCTGTCTGTTCCTATGTAATGAACAAAACGACTTTGTCAACGGTCAGACGATTACCATCGATGGTGGCGTTACCCGTAAGATGATATATCCGGAATAGAGAACAAGGATGGATGGAGGTAGACTGAAAAAAATATACTTGATATTAATAACGCTCTGTATGGTCGCCTGTTCTGAGGGTAAGGCTGGCAGTGCAAATTATAAAACGAAAGAGATGAAGGAAATTTATTTTGCAGGTGGATGTTTCTGGGGAACGGAGCATTTCTTCAAGCAGTTGCGTGGTGTGGTTGAGACAGAAGTGGGCTATGCCAATGGCCATACAGAGAATCCCACTTATCAGGACGTTTGTACAGATCAAACGGGTTTTGCCGAAACGGTTCACATCGTATATGATCCAGAGATTCTGACTCTGGAATTTCTCACGGAGATGTATTTCAAAGCCATTGACCCTACGAGTATAAACCGCCAGGGACACGATGAAGGAACACAGTATCGTACTGGCATCTATTATATAGAGGAAGCTGATCTGCCAACTCTTCAGAAAGTGTACAATCAGGTTCAGGAGGAAGTGGGGCAGCCATTAGCCGTACAGTTGCAGCCGTTGGAAAACTTCTATAAAGCAGAGGAATATCATCAGGACTATCTTGACAAGAACCCGCAAGGCTATTGTCATTTGCCCGTTGAACTGTTTAAAATGGCAAAAGAGGCAAACCGATAAGGTGTTCTGCTGGGATTTTTTATGTTTGTATATACCTTTGACCGTACGCTCGACGGCCTTTTGACAGCAGTCTTTGATGCCTTTGCGCTCCATCAGCAACCCGAAATGTTGATGGGGAAGGGTGGACAGTTGCCATTGTTCTGTGAAGAGGTACACGAGGTGGAAACAGATGAAGAAAAAGCCAGACGGGTGTGGACGGGGCTGGAGAAAAAGCTTTCAAAGGAAATCCTGAGAATGATTACGGTGAGTTATCTCTCAGAGTTGCCAGAATTGGACACGCCTCTTTTCCATTATATATGTAAGGTCTTCAGCAATTCATCAAATACTTCTTCGAAAAGAAATGATTCTCCCCTGGAAAGGCGAAGACTTAATTATTCCGATCCCGATGTCTTGGCCGTAACGGATATCGCACATAAGGTGATGCATGAGCAACTCCGTATGAAACAGTTTATCCGTTTCCAGAAAGCAAAGGACGGTACTTATCTTGCTGTGGTTTCACCAGATCATAACGTGTTGCCACTCATTACCAATCATTTCCAGGACCGTTTTGGCGATCAGCCATGGCTTATCTATGATGCCAGGCGCCGTTACGGCTATTATTATGACCAGCAGGAACTGCTCCGTGTCACTTTCCAGGATGAAATGGCCCTGCCTTTCGATTTCGAAACGGGGAAGCTTAGCGATGAACTGCTGAGCGAGAACGATCTCCTGTTCCAAGAACTGTGGCGTACTTATTTCAAGGCTATATGTATCCATGAGCGGATGAATCCTAAAAAACAACTCAGCGACATGCCCCGCCGCTACTGGAAGTATATGACGGAAAAGCAATAGCGCGGTTGTGCAATCGATTGACCATAACCGTGCAAAAATTGCGCATGGTATGCATTGCACATTGCTTACTTTTTATTATCTTTGCGCTCAGAAACCATTATCAAATTTTATGAAAAAGTTTATCCTTTTGGCACTACTGGCTATGGCAACAAATCATTCGATGGCTCAGGAGTTTGATTTCAAAGAAGTGGAATATACCCCGAAAGAGACGACCTTTACATTGTTCGCTCCCTCCACCTATGCTAGTGTGGGTGTTGAGGTTTACAGTCACGGGAAGAAGACAGAGTTGGAAATACCCCGTTACAAAGCTCTGAAACGGGTAGGGGAGAACTTGTGGCAATGTAAGATAAAAGGTGATTTGAAGGGAAAATACTATGCCTTCTATGTGTCTGACAAATTGAAGACAGGATTATATACCTACCTTACTCTCGGAATGGCGAAATACACCAACCACTTCGGTCCCACACCAGGAGTGTTTGCAAAGGCTGTCGGCGTGAATGGTATGCGGGGTGCTATCGTGGATATGAAAGATTCTAATCCCATGGGATGGGAGAAAGACCAACGACCTATGGTAAAAACGCCTGCGGACCTTATTATATATGAGATGCACCATAGGGATTTCTCTATTGATGAGTCGTCCGGCATAGAACACAAGGGAAAGTTCCTGGCTCTGACAGAACCAAAGGCTATCCGTCATCTGAAGGAACTGGGTGTCAATGCAGTGCATATCTTGCCTTCGTTTGATTTCGGTTCTGTGGATGAGACGAAACTAGACAAACCTCAGTATAACTGGGGATATGATCCGGTGAACTACAATGTGCCCGAGGGCAGTTACTCAACAGATCCCAAAGACCCGCTCTGCCGCATCCGTGAGTTCAAGCAGATGGTGATGGCTCTTCATCAGGCGGGCATCCGTGTCATCCTTGATGTAGTCTATAACCACACCTTCAACATCGAAGGGAGTAATTTCCAACGCACTTTTCCCGACTATTATTTCCGAAAGACAGAAAAGGGTGCTCATCCTCGTCGCTCTGAATTTCGGACGATTGACCGTAAGATAAAGAACCAGGATGATGGGGTCTACTCCAACGGCTCCGGCTGCGGTAATGAGACTGCTTCCGAACAGCCCATGATGCGCCGCTTTATGATAGAGTCGGTGAAATACTGGATCAACGAGTATCATATCGACGGCTTCCGTTTTGACCTGATGGGCTGTCACGATATTGAAACGATGAACGCCATCCGAAAGGCCGTGGATGAGATAGATCCCACTATCTTTATCTATGGTGAAGGATGGAGTGCCGGACAATGTGCTCTTCCTACCGAACAATTGGCTACTAAGGCCAATATCCCGCATCTGCCGCGT
>CACZVX010000073.1 GCA_902784755.1 uncultured Prevotellaceae bacterium | reverse complement strand
TTCCATTCTTCTCGTCTCCTCCAGCGAAGACTGTCGATGATGTGCAAACTAAAAGGATGACGGTAAGCATCCATTTACTGATTTTTTCCATTATGATTGTCTGCTAGTTTAATATATTCGAGTACATCCTAGTTTTATTGTGCAAAAATAAAAAGAAATCCGTTTTCCAGTACAAGACAATTGGTTAAATAATATAAACATTAATAGCCTTTATATTTCACCAGGCATGGAAATCTCGATTTTCTCCATATATTTGCAGACAAATAATGTCAATATTGGTTTGAAACACAGAATGACATGAAGTCAGGTGCATATTAAATAAAAAAAGACAAAATGAAAAAGATTATCACATTCTTTGCAGCAGCCGCCATTTGCGCGGTCTTTGTCTGCTGCGAAGTTTTCAAAAACGAGCCGGAAGATATCCTCAAAATCAGCAATGACTTCCTGAATCTGCTGAAGGCATCTCACATTAGCAATAACGACGATGCCAACAACTTCAAGGAGAAACTTCATCAATTCGAGGATCAACTGTCCGCTTTCACTAAGGCTATCAACGACAAGATAAAAACCATGGACGAAAAGGAGAAAGAAGAATTCGTGGCGCGAATAGAAGAGGCTGAGAAAAAAATAGAAAAAAATAACTCGCAGGTTGAGAAAGAGATGGATCGCTTAGATAAAGAGGCCAAGGCCATAGGTGTAGAACTCGACCTCAATTTCAACACTAGCGATAAATCTGAATGACAGGGACGTCCTGAAGTGAACCCTAAAAGTTTTTTGTCTAACTTTTAGGGTTCACATCACAAGTCGCTTTGTCGCTTCATTTTAATTACATCGCGTATAGATTTTATATAGATTAGTATAAACAGAATAAAGAGGGCCATGTTCAGATTGCTCGGTATAAGCGGTTTGTTTATCTTGGCCACGATTAGGTAATACAAAGATACAACACCCAAAATCAGAACTACCATATTAAAAAAATATCCAAATAAAGTCTTGGTTTTTTGTTTGTAGAAACCCAATAACCGAAATGGTAAGAAAGCAATAACATACAACCACAAGACCCATTGGCCTGTTGAATAAATACTGCTCATGAATTCAAGCGACTTTTTGTCAAAGAAGCATATAAATACTAAGCCTCCAAACAACAGCATACTTAACATAAAGGCTAATCTCCCCATCCTTTCATATCATTAACGTCCGGTTAATTTTCCCCAAAGAATATATAATTGATGACACACCAAATCAGATGCAGCACAAAAAAAATAAGACCAAACGCTAAAATCTTAAGCCAGAAACTTTGAGGAATGTAATCGCAGGGACAGGTTTTTGATTCCTTCCCAAACATCACATGGCAGATGCCTGTGCCTCCTAGGATAATGTTTCATAACCATTATATGTTTGATGCAAAAGTAGGGATTTAAATCCAATTCTCCAAATAATGTAGTTAACAAAACTACACAAAATGATTCACTCCCGATGGAATGGATGAAATTAAAAGTGGGCTAGTGCCTTTCCCCCGACCCTGCGGGGAATCAAAAACCTGTCCCTGTGATTTTCCACGCAGAATCAAAAACCTGTCCCTCTGATTTCCAAAACGTCCTCAGAATGACTCCGATAATGGTCAGCTGACCTTATGGGAAAATTTCTTTGGACAGTAGTGAATAGAAATAAAAAATTAATTTCCAAAAGAATCATGAAAAAAAGAAATAATCAGTTGTAATATTTGCATTTTTCCTCACTTCTTTGTATATTTGCAACCGACTCAAATAGTCCGTTAAGGGCTAGATGGTCAATCTTTGTGGTTAATGACGTTTACTGAACGTTGTCTTCGACATCCGAATCTCGCAAATTCATGTCCAGAAGAAACGCAACCGGAACGTTCAGATTGGGTGTATTGCGCCCTGTCCACAATTTGTGGACTGAGTCAATATATCTCGGCGTGGGCTATCTCGAGTTGCTTAACCTGGACAAGGCGATGCGAGAGCCCGGATGTGAGATAAGCGAAGTAGAGCACTCACGTCTTTCCGTATATCAATTAACTAACCGCTGAATCTGGGTGGCTATAGGCATATAACAATTATTGTATGCGTAAAAAAACTACTAACTTAGCAGAAAAAAGAATTGGCAATTTAGATTTTTTGCGTGGCGTTGAGGGTGCATACTGTTTCAAAAAGAATGACAAAGGTGTGATAACTCAGTATGCTTATTTTTTCTCATCAGTTAAGCATTTATATATAATTGATGATTTGAAATCCTCAGATAATAAAGAATATGTATGGGATTTTCCATCGGATCCGATAATTGAAAACGCCAACAAAAGTACAATATGTCAATTTTGGGGAGAATTATTGTTTAAGGAATTGTTTGAAAAAGGAACACCAAGTGAACAAAAAGAAGCGAACACCATGTGGCAATTATATATTCCACAGGAAAATGCACCTTCCGAGTTGGTAAGTATTGTGGAATCCATAAAATCAAAAAAAAGAAAGAGATGAATACAACGAAAAGGAAAAAAAAAGACTCACTACCTTCATCTTTATATCATTATACTTCTTTTGAAGTATTGACTAAAATAATGCCGATAGATAAAGAAAAGAGTAACTCCAACTTGTGTTTTTGGTTCAGTAATCCCTTGCAAACAAACGATAAGAAAGAGATACGATTCTTCGAGGAATACGTTTTTAAAAATAAAACGGGACAAAAATTGAAAACAGAAGTAGAAGCAATAAAAGAAAAGATAGGAAGCCCATTTACGCTTAGCCTAATCCATCATAAAGAAGAAACGAAAACATATCCATCGTGCGAAATACCTATGTGGAAGATGTATGGTAACAATTTTGGGGGAGTGAGGCTTCGTTTTGATTTCCATAAATTGAAAAAATATTTTGAAAGCAATAACTGTATAGAATTAAAACAATGTCTCTATCTTACAAAGACAGAGATGGTAGAGACATCTAGACATTTGAAAAAAGCAAACCAAGACAATCCTAAAGACTTTGTAGAGAAAATCTACAAAGAAGCTGTCTGCTATAAGACTTGTGACTGGGAATATGAAAATGAATGGAGGCTCGTCAAGTGGAGTAAAGATATAGAAGCAATAGGATTCAGACTTACAGATGGAAGATTATACCTGCCAGTTACTTTCCCATTTGAATTGTTGGAAACTATTGAAATTGGTCCGAAGGCAGATCAGGAAGCAATTGAAGGTAGTTTATTGTTGATAAAAAAGAAACTACAAAACATAAGTGATGCACATTTTGAAATTAAAAAGTCAAAACTTGAAATTGGTTATATATAAAAATAAAGAGTATGAAAAAGAATAGTATTGTTCTCATCTTATTACTACTAGCAAACACCGCAGGCTTTGCATCGAATCCTGGGGATGGAGATAACCTTCACGTCTATACAAAAGGTTCTACGAGGGCAACGGCATATTCGTTGGACAATCTTGACAAACTGACGTTCGGTGATTATTCAATTAGCGTGTGGATGAACAATGGAAGGACTGATTACTCTTACGGCAATATCTCATTGCTGACCTTCCGTGAAAGCATACATCCAACGAGTGTGGAATCGTTGATTAAGGAAGATGGAAATATCCGAATCTACTACGACCGTTCAGTGCAAATGGTCAAAACAGAGAGTCCGATGCCGTTGGAGAACGTACAGGTCTTTAGTGTACAGGGAAGTGAAGTAGTTAGCAAGAGCATGAACACCAAAAGTTCACAACTGTCGTTAGCCGGATTGCCACGGGGGGTGTATATCGTAAACGTTAAAGGCAAAGGTGTGAGAAAAAGTGTGAGAATCATCAAATAAAAGAGAACAGCAATGAAAAAATATATATTGACAGCAGTGACCCTTCTGGCAATGGTAGCACAGACGCAGGCCCAGAAGTACCTAGACATCTACCGCGATGGAAAGATTGTCAGTTCGGTTCGGTCGTCCGATGTTGACAGTATGGTGGTTGGTACGAATTCAAGCAATCGTAAGCTTGTCTTCTATCAGAACGGTGAGGTCTTCCACCATACCTCAACAGCTAATATAGATAGCATAAAGGTATTTCGTACTGAAGACGAGCCGTTGGTGTATCTCGGCATCGTAGGCTTCAATCAGGAATTGTATGACAAGCCGTTCGGCGTGCTCGACAAGAACACGGCCAGCGACTTCAAGACGTTTGTCAGCAACCTGACACGCAAAGATGGCACCTTACTGTATTATGGTGTGGAACATGCCATTAATATGCTGAAGGCTAATACGTTTCCCACGCAGGTGAGCAGCGTGAATCTCATCATCTTCACCGACGGCCTTGACCAAGGTTCGCTGATGATGAACGGCAGTTACTCTACCGACGAACAATACCTGAACGCCGTGAATAACCGAATTCTCAACACAAGGGTGAAGGGGTTGCCCGTGACGGCCTACTCACTAGGTTTGCGTGGAAGCGATGTTTCCGACTATACCCTGTTCCAGAACAATCTGAAAAAACTGGCCAGTTTTGACGACAAGGCCTTCGAGGTGAGCAGCATGAGTGCCGTGCGCACGCGCCTGCAGGAAATCTCCGACCAGATTATCAGCATCAGCAATAAGCAGACCATCAGCATGAAGATTCCCGGACAGAGCAACGGCACCGTTATCCGCTTCACGTTCGACGGCTATTCACCTGAAAACAGCACCATGTATATTGAAGGAACATTCAATCTCTCCAACCGTTCATTGACCAATGTAACATATCACGGCTTAAAGGCAACATTAGGCAGTTATATCCAAGGAACACAGGACGGCATTTTCGTTACATTCACGTTCACGGGTATGCAGCGGGAAGATGGCAATGGGCTTATTCCAAAAGACTACATCCGTGAATACTACAAGAGTGTGGGGGCTTCCACATGGCAGCAAAACTCCGAGTTTACACCGGCCAACAATACGCTGACCAGCATCAGCCATTCGGGAGCAATCATCCTGCTCGTGCTCGACTGCTCCAGTTCGCTGGGATCTAAGTTCAGCGACATGCAGGGCTATGCCCGTGATTTTATCGACCGCGTAGCGAATAATGCACAGGAGCATATCGACCGCCCGTTTGGAAATCACCCAGAAGACGTTTACACATCTTGCCCCGACTCAAACCATCCGCACTTGATAGACCTCGGCTTGCCCAGAGGCACCCTATGGGCGTGCTGTAACGTGGGGGCATCTAAGCCAGAGGACTATGGTGGCTATTTTGCTTGGGGTGAGACTACGGAGAAGATCCGTTACTTTTGGGATACCTATATCCATTGCGATGGTCCTGCCTCTACCTGCCATGATATCGGCGAAGATATTGCAGGCACCCAATACGATGCCGCCACGGCCAACTGGGGCAGTCCGTGGGTAATGCCTAATAAGGAACAGGTGGAGGAACTGATGAACAGTTGCATCTCTGAATGGACTAAGGAGAACGGTGTAAATGGCCGCAGGTTCACTGGTTCAAACGGAGCCTCTATTTTCCTTCCTGCTGCGGGCTCCCGCTGGTACGGTGACGGAGACTTCACTGGCTCTCAGGGCAACTACCATGTGTCGACGCTTCTCGGATCGGGCGCATACGAAGGGACACGCTTCTACTTCGACAACGATGACGTGGAAATAGGTAGAACTGCTCGCGGCGCCGGTCATTCCGTACGCCCCGTACGCAGGAACAGAAAGTAAATCCTTTCCAATGGCAACCCATAAAATATTATCTTGTCAGTTGAATCGGAGGGACAGGTTTTTGATTCCTTCCCTTGCATCACATGGCAGATGCCTGTGCCGCTTTTCTTTCTTGTACTCCTTGGCATATTCGTTAGGTCTTATTCCTAATTTGCAAAAATACAACTTATTTCAACAACCTCCAAATCTTTTAAATTCAAAAATGAACACAGAACCGTCCCCCGTTCATAGAAGAGGTAAGTATGTCCTATGATTCGGACGTCCATGGCGATTGGGACGTTTCAGTGTTTGTTCCATGATTCTCAACTTTATCAAAAATTGAAATGAATTCCAGCAATAATCTCTCTGGGGTGGAGACGGTTGATACTATAGACGGATTCAAACATATCGATATAACTATTAATCAATTGATTGTTGTTCCATAGGTTGTAACAATCAAGCGTGATTTCATACGTTTTGCGCTTATAACTCAGTTTAATGTCGGAGAAGTAATTTGTGGAAGCATACTTCTGGTTATTGTCAAACAGGCTGTTTTTGAGCATTATCATCCAATTGTTAAAGAATAGGTTGACATTAATATTCCCTCTGTAATCGACAATGGTACTGTTTGAAAGGAAAGAATTTCTCATACCGTTGTGTGAACGCATTATCCTCGCATTTCCTTCCACTGAGAGGAATTCCAGAGGTCTTGAGGAAAAAGAGAAATTGATGTCCGTGTGGCGAATCTTGATTTTCTCGATGGAATGATTCTGATAAGTGTTATATCGGGTGAGCGAATAGCTTCCACCAAGTGCCACGCTTGTATTTCCCCAGAAGAAATTCTTTTTGATCTCCCCATTGATGCCATAATTGGCAGTATGATTATCGTAAGGGCAGAGTGTACGCTTATATATGCCATCTACCAACTCGTTCCGGTAAATCAGTTTGTTGCTCAAACACAAGTATTGAAGTACGATATTGGCAAACAGGCGGGCTCCAATGTTCTTGTAACGAGTACTGTAGCTTGTGATTTGCATTTTGCTTACATCCATGCTTCCACTACCTGTTGAGAAATAAGTACAGTTATAATAGATAGGTATGGAAGTCAGCTCACGGATACTCGATTGGGAATAGTGCTGGGCATAGGAAATAGAATGGCTGAATGTTCCGTTGGCATTATAATAGATTCCGATTTGCGGTTCAAAAAGCCATTGTCGCTGGTGTTTGTGTTCGAAAGATTGAGAAAACCATTTAACTGCTGGCGTGATATGGATATGGAAAGCTCCCCAATAGCTACTGACTGAGGGCGACAGTTCAATTGCATTCTCCCAGTACTGGTTTCGTGCGGTGGTATCAGGAGTGTTCACATCCAGGTCTTGGTAATGTGAATATGCTTTCACCATATAACGGAATTGCAGGTATTTCCATTGATGGAGATAGTTAGCCTGACCTTCCCACATCAGCCCTTCCAGATTCAACACTTCCATGTTTTCGTTATAGAGCAAGAGTTTACCGGGCTGATAGGAATAGGAGAATGACGAGCTGGCAATGATGGCATTTCCGTTTCCAAACTGTTTGCTCATTCTCAGATGGTCGGATATATGTCTTTCTCTTGGTTTCACCATCTCCCTCAGTCCAATACCGTTCAGCAACGTGTAGGCATCACTATGGTTGAAGTTCACATGTCCGTCCAGTGTGTTGTTGATGAACCATTTCCTGCTGTTCACCTCATAAAGCAAACTTCCGTTGATCTCATTGCGATAGGCACGTGAATCGGAAACCTCAGTCCTTATGACGGAGTCAGCCATGTCAACATAGTGTGTCTCCGACTCGTGATGGGCACGCGTCTTGTCAAAAAGGGCGGAAAGCTGTAACTTCAGGTTCGTGTTTTTCCGCGTCTTGAATAACCAGTTCGTAGTGATGAGATGGCTGTTGTTGAATACGCCACGGCTGTTCTGTTCTAGAGTCATACCCATACCGTTGCTGATGTTTTTCAGTAATCCACGCTCTCGTGTCGCATAGCCTGCCGCGCCGCTTACCTCCGATTCATAGCCTAAGCCGATATTGTTCGTCTTATAAAGAGATAGAGACTGTGACTTGGGTGTGAATAACATGCCTGTGAGTCTGCCATCATAGGCAAGCTTGTTTTCATCGGGGAATGTGTAACCCAAACCGATATCCACGTTACCTGTCCATACGTTTTTCGAATCATCCCTTAGCACAATATTCAAGGCGGGACTGTTGCTTTTCTCCACACCCTGAAGCGCCTTGACAGACTGGTGGTTCTCAAACACCTGTACGCTCTCCACTTTATCGGCAGAGAGGTTCCTGCTGGCTTGCGCATACTGTCTTCCCATCAGGTCCATGTCTTCAATGTAAAACTTGTTGATGGGTACCCCCTGATAGGTGATTTGTCCGTCGGCACGTACGTCCAAGCCTGGCATCCGCTTGATGACATCCTCTATCACACGGTCTTGTTTCTGACGGAATCCCATAACCGAATAGGTGAGCGTATCGCCTTGCTCCTTGATACGTTGATTTGTCACCTTCACCTCTTTCAGTTCTATTGCCTTGTCCGTGAGTTGTACAGTCATGCCGTTCTTATACTCTCTTAATGGCATTTCCCTTTTCTCATAGTTTACGGCACTGAACAAGATGTATGCCGCAGTTACGCTGACTTTTTCGAGTTTTATATTGAACAAGCCATCCCTGCCGGTCGCCGTGAACGCGATGGGATCCTTTTCGGCATCACTGATGATAACCGATACCTTGGCAATGGGTTTGCCTGCTGCTCCCACCACCTTTCCCTGAAAGGTTTGTGCATAGGCATTCAAACTCATCCAACTAAGCCATATCAGGATATATCTCGTCAAGGTTTAAGTCTTATTCAAATATTTCTATCAGGCAAGGCTTCCGCTCATATTGGGACCGTTCTTTATTACTGCTCTGCATCTCAATACCAGTGGTCTCAAAATAATAGGCATCAAAATCTGTCACTTTCAGAGCTTTTAGTTGTTGGATACGCTTGGATGATGCCTTTATAAATTTCTTATTTTCTTCTATGATAGCAGATTTGTCACCTTTTGCTATGCCACAACACTTGAACAAGAAACTCCCTGTTGCATCCTCAGCTTCAAGTATCAGCCCCGGAAGACCATACAATTTCCATGGTCCGTCATTATAGGGTAAGTCTATCGTATACCATACATACCATGTCCTTCCCCGAAAGGAAGCCGTTGCTTTCTTGCAAGGATAGCAGAGCACAGTGCTGTCGCCTTTCAACAGTTTCCATTCCCACTGTGGCATATCCTCCTCATAACCGAAAGTATTTCTTCGTGAGAAATCCTCTTTATATAACAGCATCCCCTCTTTGGGGTAATTCTTCATCACAGAATAAGACTCTGGCTTACGACGCCTATAGTCACCAATCGGATATTTAGCATGATCCACCGTATCTCGGTAGTAAAAAAGAGATACGCTATTACCGATATCTAGAGTCATATCTTTTGCGATTTTATGTTGCTGGCCTTCCTCTATGCATTCTACTGCCAGATATTCCACCCGCAGTTGAACCTCATCCGCGCTTATTGACAGGAATGAGAGCACGGATATGAAAAGGATGATAGTTCTAAGTCTTTTCATTCGGTTTCTTCTTCAGATGCAGGATAGGTTGGAATGTTAATATAATTAGTAAGATAGTAATTTCTATTTTGCTGGGCTATTGCGTCAACCTGTTCATACACCTCATCTGTTGAAAAGACGCCGAAACACTCAATGTGAGGATTGTGTGGCATATGTATTATAATTTTATTATAACGTGGTTCTGAATAAAACAATCTATCCCATGTGAAATTAAATGTTATAGGTATATAATATTGCCTGCCATTTTCGTAATTCACGAAGTTTACTGTTATTGTTCCTGGTATAGCAGTGTCCTTCCATATCAGGGTTAGTTCTTCACTTTCTGCATTAACGCTAAATGCAAATGATAGTACTACAAATAATAAAAAAATCTTCTTCATGATAGTATTAAATAGTTATTAATCAAACTCTAAACAATTAAATGAGAGGATTATGTGAATAGGATTTCATATACTTCCTCTAATTAATACTCACTAACATTATATCATAAATTAGTGTGCTGAAAGAGGGGATGCCTAATTTTTGCTGCAACGAAGCGCCGTAGGCCAAAGCGTATGGGACATACACCCGCCAATGGTCACCCACATGCATATACATTAGGGCTGTGGCAATTCCGTCAATATAAATGTTCTTTTGACCGGACATCACATAGTCCTCCCCATTAGCGGGCATCTTGATACAATAGGCTGTCTGAGGATTAAAATCACCTTTATACGTAGTGTAGAAAATATAGCCATCCGTAAACGAAGAGGTCGGTATCAGCCTGCCCCGAATGAAAACTCCCACTTCATCCGTATAAATTGGAGCAATCTTTCCTTCTCCATTTTGCAGTACGTTCACCACAATGTAATCACTGGGTGAGTTGGCGGTCCCCTCATTTAGAGACCATTTTCTGTAAATGCGCCAGGAGGTGTCACCCTGTTCTATCATATTTTTGGCATAGTCGTACTGATTGTTATAGTACTGTTCATTGCGATTCTTCCAGTCCGCAAACTCGTCAGTTTCACCATCTGTCTCATTGCATGATGTAAAAATCATCGTAGCCCAAGCCACACAGGTCAGGAAAATTACTCTTTTCATCGAATAGTCAGTTAGTTCGTTAATGCTAATTTACAAACGTAGGCCGTGAACACAGTCTCGGCCATGCTTCCTGTTGCCATGAAGAACAGGAATGCAATCACATTCAAAATCTTTGTTTTCATACTCTTGTCGTTTTGGTTTTGCGGCAAAAGTAGAATTTATATGCCGATTCTCAAAAAAAACAACTTAACAAAAGTAAACAAAGTGATTTGCCCCCGATGAAATGGGCGATTTTTAAAGTTTCATAATCAGTCGGTCAAATTCCTTTGAACCTCCCTCGCTCTGATGAAACACCCTTTGGAGGAGTCTGCGACGGAAGTTTGAGATGGCTTGAATGGACATTCCTGTCAGGTTCGCGATTTCCTTGACCGGGAACTGGAGTCTGATCAGCAGGCATACATCTATTTCTTCTATCCTCAATGGCGGTTCACTTTCCTGCAGTTTATTCCAGAATGCGGGCAGTCTGTCCCTAAGTAAAGAGCGCAATTGTCGCCATTCTTCAAGTGAGGGGTTCTTCTTCGGTGATTGTGCTATTATATGGAAAGAATTGACCAGCGGTGAGTCGGAGATTTCTTTCTCTACTTCCTTTATTTCTTTTATCGTAAGTTGCTGCTCTAACTCAGACAGGCGTCCGTGTAACTGCTGCTCCACTATTTGCGTCCTTTCACGGTGATGTCTGAACCTGATAGCAACTATGTAAATAATGAGTAGCAGGATGCAGAGAATAACACCTAAGATTATTGCTACATAAAGACTGGCCAAGGCATGATGCCGCTCTTTTTCAGCCTGTAGCCTGAAATGGGTGTAATCGTAGATTGCCTGTGTCCTTATGATGTCTTTTGTCAGGTTTGTTCTGTACAAGGAGTCCCTTGCCTGAAAGGACTTGTCGGCATATAGTTTGAGTGAATCAGTATTGCCAGTTTGTCCAAAAACCATTGACAAACCTCTAAGGGCGGCAGACTTGTTTCTCCAGTCTTTAGCAGAGGACAATTCTTTCCTGAACATATCCTCTGCCTCTTTCAGTTTACCTGTTTTCTGCAGGAATATACCTTTATAATAGTAATAGATTTCCAGTCCGTCGGCAATATTCCCCAAACTGTCGAAAAGCCCGGACTCTTTCTCATACTTGTCAAGTATCAATGAGGCTTTCGGATAATCCTTTTGCTCCAAAAGAAAAGGAAGCGAAGAAAACAAGGTGGAGGCGGCATAGTTGGTATAGCCTAATCTCGCATATATATCTGACAAGGTATTGTTAATCTGAAAGACCGAATCCGGCTTGTCGAGTTCCTGATATGCACTGGCTTTCTGCGTAATATTAACAAGCCACATCAGAGTGTCACCAGACAGTCGGGCATATTTGTCAACCTTATTGATTTCTGCCAAGGCATTATTAGGCGCTTCCTGCTCCAGAAAGAGACGGGCTGTTTGGCCGTGTACCCGGCTTAATAGCCGATAGTCACAATCGGAGGAAAGGGTGTCGGCACAACTGGCTGCATCCTGAAAACTCTCAAGGGCGGCAGGTATTTCTCCTATATCGTAACGGGCACGGCCCAGAAGGTAATAAGCCAACATCTTCTCGTTGGCAATACCGTGGTTTGCATAATAATTGACCAGAAGTTTTTGGATACTGTCAGAACGGAAAACCGTATCGCACTTGTTCTGGGCATTGGTGAGCAACAGCAGACGACGCATACGCTGGCTGCGGGATAGTCCGTCATCACCAATGCTGTCCAAAATGGTGATGGCCTCACTGGGATTATCAGACATAACGGCTTCTGCCCTGTCGAGCATCCGCTGGGCATCCCTGTTGCCGCAGGCACAGAGCAGCAGGAGCACAAAAATAATATGGAGCAACCGTTTCAGCATCCGTCTAATCTTTGGCTTTGAGCAAAGGTAACAAATAAAAACAATCTCAAAACAAGAACCACTCGAGTTTTATACATTGTTAATCCCAGTTTGCCTTTTTTATGTAGGTTTCTCCCCTTTATCATTTTAAAACTCCTAAACTAGAAATTTTTGCTTTAAACACTGACACCACCGCACATCCCCGATAAACAAAGGGCTGAGGCGTGACAGTCGGACTGACACCACTGACACAACACTGACACACTTTATGACTATGACGATGACTATGACCTTATAAGGGGTTAAGCGCTGCTTCGACTATGACCTTATAAGGGGTTAAGCGCTGCTTCGCAGCTGGTTAAGCGTCCTTCGGACTGTTTAAGCGCCACTTTCGTGGCTGTTTAAAGGACGTTTTTGAACCCTGTGAAGATTTCTTTTAACCGCTGCGTAGCAGCACTTAACCAGTAGCGAAGCTATGATTAACCCTTTAACCTTTTATATGTACACAGAGACACAAAGTCACAGCGTTTTATTATTAATGGGGTGTGAAAATCTCTAGAGATTTTGCTGAAAAAATGGCACTTTTGCCGCTCAAAAATGAAAGAATTGCTATAAAATCTCTAGAGATTTTGGCACCCCTCTTTAAGTTCTCAAATATAACACCTCACATCTTACTCAAAAATGAAAGAATTGCTATAAAATCTCTAGAGATTTTGGCACCCCTCTTTAAGTTCTCAAATATAACACCTCACATCTTACACTATTCCGCTGAAAGCAAGAAACGGCGGGCAAACTCCCAGATGACAATTCCCGCGGTGACCGAGACGTTCATGGAATGCTTCGTGCCAAACTGCGGTATCTCCAGACAGCCATCGCTCATATCGATAACTTCCTGATGGACGCCCTTCACTTCGTTGCCAAAGATAACACCCACCCTATGTCCCTCCCGAAGGGAGGGATTTTCATTATTTTTAGGGGCACAAATCACATCTGACTTCCCTCCCTTCGGGAGGGATTGAGGGTGGGTTCCCCTCGGGAGGGATTGAGGGTGGGTATTAAGGTCCTGGAGTTTTGTGCTTCCTTCACACTGTTCCACGCTCCATACGAAATAACCGTCTTGATGAAGCTGTTCCACGGCCTGTTCAGCGGTTTCGAAATAGCGCCAAGCGACACTGTCCTCAGCCCCAAGGGCGGTCTTATGAATCTCCTGATGAGGCGGACAGGCTGTGATTCCACAGAGATAAATGGCTTCCACACGGAAGGCATCACAGGTGCGGAATACAGATCCGATGTTGTACATGGAGCGTACATCATCGAGCACCACAATGAGTGGCAGCTTCTCCGCTTCCCGGAATTCTTCCACCGAGATGCGGTTCATTTCGATGGTGCGTAATTTACGATGCGAGCCTGACGCAGCCAATTCTTCACTCTTCATTCTTCACTCTTCACTTTAAACGCCAGCGCATACATCCGTATCTGCTTCACCATCGCCAGCAGTCCGTTGGAACGTGTGGGTGAAAGATGGTCTTTTAGTCCGATTTCATCGATGAAATAGAGTTCTGAATCCAGAATCTCCTGGGGTGTATGGCCGCTGAGCACCCTGATGAGCAACGCGATGATGCCCTTTACGATGAGCGCATCGCTCTCCGCAGAAAACTCGAGTTTGCCATCCACATAATCGGCCTGCAGCCACACCCGGCTCTGACATCCGTCTATCAGATTACTCTCGGTCTTGTACTTCTCGTCAAGGGGTTCCAGTTCATTACCCAAATCGATGAGCAACTGGTATTTGTCCATCCAGTCTTCGAAATCAGAGAATTCCTCAATGACCTCGTCTTGCAGTTCGTTGATTGACAACATGTTTTTTCAATTAGGGATTAAAAATTCATTGACCATTCATCACTCTTCTCCACGATTGAAATAGGCATTGAGCTCGGAAGTTGCAGAACCGTCGTGGTTGGGCAGGTCTTTCACGAGCAAACCTTTCTCGAGAAGGAGAATACGCGTGGAGATATCGGCAATGAAGTTCAAGTTATGACTGGATATAAGGACAGTGGTTCCCAACTCCTGATTCATTTTCTGAATCAGTTTGGAGATAATGATCTGTGAAGAGGGATCGAGATAATTGAAAGGCTCGTCAAGGAGCAGCACCTTGGGATTGATCATCATGGCGCCGATGATGCCTATCTTCTGGCGGTTGCCCTCCGAGAAATCCTTCAGGAACTTGCGTGTTCCGAGAATCTCACCATTCATCAGCGGGGCATATTCCTCCAGTCGTTGGCGGAGCGTCTCTTCGGGAATGTCGTAGATCTTGGCGATAAAGGTGAAATACTCTTCGGGGGTGTAGAAGTCGATCAGGAAATGTTTGTCGATAAACGAACCCGTGAAGGTTTTCCACGTCTCGCTTCCAGCCACATCCTGATCGTTGCTGAGCACCCGTCCGCGCGTAGCCTGAATGACATCGAGCATCAGTCGCAAGAGGGTAGTCTTACCAGCTCCATTGTTACCAACAAGTCCCACCAACTCACCAGAATGGATGGTCAGTTCGGGAATATCCAGTACGGTGTTCTCACCGTATTTCTTTTGCAGTTGTTCTATTTTGAGTTCCATATTGAGGAGCGGCTTTGCCGCGATTTTAATTGTTCATATAAGCTTCCAAACGCCGATAACGACGCTGCATAAAGATGTTGGCCAAACGGGTGATGACCCAACGGTGAAGTGCTACGCCCAGAAGGCCCAGAGCAAACATCACGAGAGCCGTGACTTGAAGAGATGTGAATGCAATTAAGACACCAACCAATACCATCGGTAAGAAGATGATCAGCGAATAGATGTTGATTCCCTTATTGGCCCCCTGATAATTGAAGAAGGCGGACGAGAAGAGATCTATGCGGGTGGAGAACAGACAGGTAGGGAACATCATAAGGCTGCATATACCTGCCACAAAGACAAATCCCGAGAGAATAAACCAAGGATTGAGGTTGACCAGCCAAATACCAGGTACAAGCAACAAGGCACCTGCCATGGAAAGCAGCGCGTAGAAATAGTATTTGTTGATCAGCAACTGGCGGATACTGACGGGTTTGGTGATGAGTCCCTGGAAGAAATTGGCCTCGGTGCCGAAAATCCACTGACTTAACATGAGGGAGGGCGCCCAGATGACAAAGAGGCATACAACATAGGACATGACGGAAATTTCGTCAACAATCGCGGGATTATAGGCGCTGGGGAGCATACAGAGCGGCAAGATGAGAACGCTGACACGCAACCGCTTGGAGCGCAACAGGCTGATATATTCCATGGAGAAGAGTGAAACTCCACCCAGACTGTGAGCCCTTGAGACGCGCGCCTTATGCTCATCATAACGCACCAGATGACTGAAGTATATATATAAGGTGTAGATTCCCACCAGGGTAATCAGAGTGAACACCAGCAGCATCATCACGGACGACAGCGACGAAGCTACGACTACATAGATAACAGCAAAAATGATGTAGAAGAAAAGGGCAAACAGCATCGGCAGTTTCAGTTCCCATCCGTCGCTCTTACGGATATTCGCCAAGAGCATAGAGTTCATGGCCGACATCACGAAAAACATAACGATGGCCATCAGCGCTTCGCCCACTCCCATCAGCACGAAAGCAAAGATGCCCATGATGAAGGGCAGCATCAGATTCCATCCGTTGATAAAACAGGAGATGACAATGAAACGGTTCCAGTCACGCTGACGGATGGGTTTGGTTTTCAGAAAATCATCCATCAGCACGGAGTCGTTCATAAACATGTACTTGAAAATCAAGTCGCTGATCAGCAGGGTGGCTGCCAATATAATCATCACCCCGCCCATGGGCATCTGTCCTTTCACCTCATCCAGCTGATCACCCATTTCCATATAGACGATAAAGCCGATGAGCAGGAACAGGAATCCGAAATAACAGCCGACGAAAACATCCATCCACCGGAACGTCCGTCGCTTCTGTGCCCACCATAAATGGATGAGAAGGCTTATCCCCTTACCCCTCCCTATAGGGCGGGGCGTAGATACTTTTTGGTCATTATTTGAAAAATCTGTCATATTTCTGGTAATTAATATTACATAAGTAATAACTCCCTCCCTATAGGGAAAGGTTACGGGTAGGCGAACGTAGTTAGGAAATGGGTGAAGGGTAGGTCTCCAACTTAAACAGTTTGTCACTCTCGCGCACTTTCTCAGGCACGGCGATGGAGACACGCATACCCTGCTTGGCCTCGGGAATCGGACCGTTGTTGCCATGGATTTCCGTGGGAGTCACATAAATGACACCCGTGGTGGGACCCGTGATGAGCAGTTTGTCGCCAGGCTTGAAAGTGGAAGCTTCTATCTGGAACTCTGCCACACCAATCTTGGAGAAATATTTGCGTCCCTTGCCCACATAGACCTTCCGTTCGGTGGCATTGGAACCATAGTTGCTGTTCCATTCGCCGAGCGTCTGCCCCTGATAATATCCGTCCCAGAAACCACGGTTGAAGACACGTGCCAGTTCGGTATCCCAATGATCTTTCTTTTCTTCCGTGAAAGTTCCGTCGAGCACACTCTGGATGGCTTCCTTATAGGTTTTCACCACGGTATAGACATATTCAGGACCACGGGCACGACCTTCAATCTTAAAGACACGCACACCGCTCTTCATCATGCGATCGATGAAACGCACGGTCTTCAAGTCCTTCGGACTCATGATGTATTTATTATCGATTTCCAATTGGGTACCCGTCTCCGCATCGGTGACGATATAGGAACGGCGGCAAATCTGCATACAAGCGCCGCGATTGGCAGAACGTCCCGTATTATCCAGACTCATATAGCACTTGCCCGAAATGGCCATGCACAAAGCACCATGACAAAACATCTCGATGCGTATCAGATTCCCGCTGGGGCCTTTCACCTGCTGTTCCACCAACTGACGGTAGATTTCCGCCACCTGGTCCATATTCAGTTCACGGGCCAATACCACAACATCAGCAAACTGTGCATAGAACCTCAACGCCTCAATGTTTGAGATGTTCAATTGGGTGGAGAGATGCACTTCCAGTCCTATCTGGCGGCAATAGGTCATCACAGCCACATCGGAGGCGATAACGGCAGAAATGCCCGCTTCGTGGGCGGCATCGCAAATCTCATGCATCGTCGGGATATCCTCACCATAGATGATGGTATTCACCGTGAGATAGGTCTTCACTCCGTGCTCATTACAGGTGGCTGCTATTTCCCGCAGATCATCAATCGTGAAATGATTGGCAGAATGTGAGCGCATATTCAGTTGTCCGATACCAAAATACACGGAGTCTGCACCTGCCTGCAAAGCCGCGGCCAAAGACTCACGGGACCCCACAGGTGCCATGATTTCAAAGTCCTTGATTGTATTCATGGGGACAAAATTAGTGCAAATGAGTGGAAAAACCAAAACTTGTTTTGGATTTTTCCCGAATGTAGCCTAATTTCACAACTCGCAGAGTTGTAAAGGTACTAAAAAGGTAAAAAAGTGACTAAATGACTTGAATTCACTTCACCGGAAAGACATAGAACTTCCTGTCCGGCTTCGAATCGAGCATCAGTTGATCCACAATGATATGATTATCAAGGGCACGGACTTTTACCTGATGCTCACCTTTTGTTAACTGCAGAGGAATCTTTCGTACGGCCTGTCCACGCAACACATTGAGTTTCCATCGTTCTGAACGATAAGGTTCTTTCAGTGAGAAGACCTGTTCTTCGCCACCATCAATGCTTACGCCGAAACGCAAATCGCCTTTGTCGTTGGGCTGCGTTGGGATAAGAGCCACATAAAGCATATTATCACCCGTTTCCTGAACTGCTATCTGGTAACTCAGCCACTCCCCTTTGGGTAATGGCACGGCATTCAGCGAATGACCCAACAACTGCACGGGGTGAACCGTAAATGATGAAGTATTGTATTGATGAGCGTTGAGGGCAAAAGGAAGATCCTCCTCCTTATCCCTCCCTATAGGGCGGGGAGTCGTATCACATACAAGGGTATCGGGTAGCGTGGGGGCATGGAAAACGGGAAGGTCGCGGGGATTACTACTCATCAGACGGTTCCACTTTCCATCCTTCATGGCATTGTATTCGGCAGTGAGTTCCTGGATTTGCTGATGAGCCGCCATACTGCGGTTTATCGCGTTGCCTACCTGTTTTTGGCATTCACTCCCTTCCCAACAGGGATGGGTAAGGGGAAGGGTCTTTTCTCCCTGTCGGGCTCTCTGCGCTTCCAACCATTTCACGGCCATCAGTCCGGCTCCGAAAACACGATAGCGGATATGACTCATATAAGCATTTTGTTGTTCAGGACGCAACAAACGGCCAATCTCTTCCACGCGTTTCATCAGTTGCTGATACTGCTGCAAATAGCGGTCGGCTTCATTGCCCATCTCCGTAAACGAGAATTCGGTATCTTGTACGGGTGAGATGCCACGCGCGTATTTCTTTTTGTCCAATTCAGTCTGGTTCCATCCCATAAACTCAGGTTTGCGGATGGCCGTCAACCGATAGAACTCCTGCATGACGGGCAACAGTTCTTGTCCTGCTTTATTTCCAAATTCCCGCTGCAGCCAATGGAGCAGATGGTCATTCAGACCGTCAGGACGGAAGGCGTTGTAGTTCCATGCCATGTCGAGAAAGAACTCCAGTTGATAAGAAGCGACCTTTGGATCGTGCACATTCACAATCCACTGCTTACGCGCATGATGACGGTAAGCCTCACTCATCTCTTCATAGATCAGGCCTGGCTGTGTGGTCGTCAGCCAAAGGTAATCATGCGGACGTCCCCAATAGCTGAGATGATAATATACACCTGCCCCACCACTTCGCTGCTGCTGAGCCTCATCCGAAAGACGCGTCATATAACCATAGTTGTCATCACACCAGATGAGCATCACATCATCGGGTACCTTCAAACCATTTTCAAAGATACTAAGCACCTCTTTATAGGGCACGAAAGCCTGCGGGATTTTCGTCAGATCGGGATTGACATACCGGCGGAGCATCTCGCGCTGGTCATCAATCACCCGCTGCAGCCACTGGGTATGTTCATCGAGCGTCTTCGGACCAATCATATTCCCGTCATGCAGACCGCGCATGCCGATGGTATATACATTCTCACTTTGTCCCACCAGCTTTACGCGTTCCAGCCAATAGTTGCGCACAGCCTCTCCGTTAGACAAATAGTTATACTCCCCGATATTCAGCGGTTTCCATTCTGTGGCAGAATTGCGCATCATCGGTTCACAATGGCTGGTGCCCACAAGGATAGCGCAGGAATCAGCCATCTCCTTTGCTCCCGGCACATGATAGAAAGGAACACTCACCTCATGCATGGCCGGCCATATCATATTACCCCGCAGACGAAGCAACAATTGGAAGATTTTCTTGTAAGTCTGCGGACCGATCCGCCGCTTTTCGGAAAAGGCTTCCTCAGAGACCTTTCCCGGTTCAAAAGTCTGGGAACTCCATACCGATGTACTCCAGTCTTCATCGTTGATGAAAATACCACGGCGTTCCACAGAAGGAATCTGCAAGGTGGAAAAGTCCTCATCGAGGATCAGCCTGTCGCGATGCATAGGAACTTGGTCTCCCCACCATATCCAAGGAGAAACACCGGCCTTTCGGGATAGTTCCAAAAGGGCATAGGCTGTTCCTCGTCCATTCTGTCCGATGGCCCAGATCCTTCCTTTTTTCACGCCTAACCAAAAAGCATCCATCTGTGAAAGGGAATCCACGGGAATCCCCATCTTTCGCAGTTTTTTCTTCAGAGAAGTCTTGGCAGCATCCAACTGCACCAACTGTATGGTGGCATGAGACGCCTTTTGAGGTTGCTGCCCCGTCACAGCCTGCATATCGCTGCAAAACATATCGACAGCCACATCCACAACGGGATCGGTTCCCGTCATTTTCTCATAGGAAACGACCTTGCCGATACGATACCATTCCAATTCAGCAGCTGGTGAGAGGATGGCCACAGCTGACATCAGCCAAAAGGCGAATAATCTGTTCATTGTTCTTTAATTTGTTGCAAAAATAATGAATCTTCGGCAAAAGAATGCAAATCTTCATACGAATATCTGGTAATTTTGTTCCAAAAAGAAAATAAATCCGTATTTTTGCAACATGAAAAAGTTTCTCCCTTTTCTTCTTGTGCTGTTGCTCCTGACAGCTTGTAAAAAAGAAACGATAAAAGAGATCGCTCCACCCATCTCATCAAGACGACACCCATCAAAGACCAGGGCGCCAGTGATCTTTGCTGGGTCTATGCCATGCTGGCCACTATCGAAAGTGAACATCTGATGATGGGCGACTCGGTAAACCTTTCCCCTGTTTACTTGGGACGTTATCATTTGATGCAGCAGGCCCAGCGACGTCATTTGCTTCGGGTGCAGAGTCCTGCTTCTTTATCCACCAGCAACTTACCCGACATCAATACTCGGGGCATGGCCAGCAGGGCTATTACTTTGTTGCAACGTCATGGGGTCACGCATTGGGATGCCTATCATCCAGATATCAATATGAAGGTGTTGGCGAGGAAAGTGGAGAAAACGGTGGACAGCAACCGCAACTCAAGTCATATAAAGCTCCTTAAAAACATGAAGGATATGATGGACGAGACGATGCGTCCACTTCCGCAATACGTGTTCATGTTGGGAGCAGAATACACACCCCAGGAGTTTGCCCGTTCTGTGTGCCGACCTGATGAATATGTGGCTTTGACGAGTTTTTCACACCATCCT
>CACZVX010000072.1 GCA_902784755.1 uncultured Prevotellaceae bacterium | reverse complement strand
ACCGCCCTCAACAACGATAAGTACAACATCATGAAACAGCGTAACTGGCGTTGCGACATTGAACCTGCCCGCCGTGAGTTAGGTTTTTCTCCGAAGTATCAGTTGGAAGAAGGTGTGCATCTCACCATTCAATGGTATAAGGAGCATGGGTGGCTGTAAAAGTAAGAAGTCATAGTCATAGTCAAAAAAAACTTCGTGTCTACGTGTCTTTGTGTTCCGTTAATAAATCCCTGCTTTAGAGCCGCCCCTTATCAAGGGGCTCAAAACGTCATAGTTATCGTTATCGTTAAAAGTTTCTGAAAGAATTACTGACAATAGAGAAGAAGCCCAAGAAGGGGCTGCTGGCTATGGAATGGGTGGTATTGGCATATATGCTGCTCACTTTCCTCATCATCTTCCTGTGCTATACAAAGGTCATGAACCCGCACGCGATGATCTGGGGCCGCATCCGCATTCTCGTCACCACCCTTCTCATGTGGGGTGTTTACCGCATGATTCCCTGCCGTTTGATCATGATTATCCGCATTGTGGTACAGATGGCATTCTTGTCGTGGTGGTATCCCGACACTTATGAAATTAATCGCATACTGCCCAATTTCGACCCCTTCTTTGCCTCTTTGGAACAACAGGTCTTCGGTTGTCAGCCTGCGCTGTTGTTTTCGCAATATTTCACCCACCCTGTTTTCTCCGAACTGATGGACCTTGGCTATGCTTCCTATTACCCGTTGATAGCCGTCGTGTGTTTCTTTTATGCCTTTTGCCGCTACAAACAGTTGCAGGAGTGCGTCTTCATCCTCATGGCATCGTTCATCACGTATTATGTCATTTTCATCATCCTTCCCGTCACGGGTCCTATGTTCTATTACAAGGCGGTAGGTGTGGAACAGATTGCCAAGGGCGTGTTCCCCAGTGTGGGCGACTATTTCTATTCCCATCAGGATTATCTGACCACACCGGGATGGAAGGATGGCTTCTTCTATCAGATGGTGGTGGCAGCCCATGATGCGGGCGAACGTCCCACGGCAGCCTTTCCCTCCTCTCATGTCGGTATCACAACGATTTTGATGTGGCTGGCTTGGCAAGCCCGTTCTAAAAAACTTTTCCTTTTCCTCCTACCGTTCTATGTGCTGATGTGCTTCGCCACGGTTTACATCCAGGCCCATTATGCCATCGATGCCATTGCGGGACTGATTACAGGAACGGCTTTCTACTGGTTCTTCCGCTGTTTCAAAATCACGTAGATAATCACGGGAGCCCCGATGATGGGGGTCACGGCATTGAGCGGAATAATGCCGTGGTCACCCGGAAGAACACTGATAATACTACACACCAAGGCTGTTGCTGCTCCCGTCAGAATGGTGGCGGGCATCAACGACTGATGATTTTCTGTTCCCAGCAGCATCCGGGCGATATGGGGAACGGCCAGACCGATAAAGGCAATAGGACCACAGAAAGCCGTGGTAATCGCCGTCAGCACACCCGTAATCACCAGCAGCCAGTTTCTCACCCGCTGCGTATTAATGCCCAGGTTCTCGGCATATCTTTCTCCAAGCAACAGGGCATTGAGGGGTTTGATAAGCATGAGCGAGGCCGCCAGTCCGAGTATACTGATGATGATAAAGGCAGGCATCTGCTCCATGGAAACGCCCCCGAAATTACCCAGTCCCCACACCATATACGACTGCACGCCTTCTTCTGTGGCAAAGAAGTTGAGTAGCGATATGGCTGACGTGGAGATATAGCCTATCATGATTCCGATGATCAGCAGCATCACGCTGTTGCGCACCATGGTGGCAAAAATAAGAATCAGCGCCATCACGGCCATCGCTCCCACGAAGGCTGCAGCCAAGGTAGCCAGAAATCCAGTGAGTGAGAAAGCACCTGCCGTAATACTGCCGCCCATCAGCAGCATGACCAATGCCACGCCCAAGGAGGCGCCGCTGTTAATACCGAAAATGCCAGGGTCTGCCAAAGGATTGCGAAAGGCAGTCTGCAGCATCAGGCCACTGACAGCCAGCGAAGCTCCGCAGAAAACGGCGGTGATGGCTTGTGGCAGTCTGCTTTCCTTAACGATGAAATCCCAGGAAGCATGCTCACTCTTTCCCCCCAACAGGATGTTCACCACTTCCTTCACGGGGATGTCAACGGCACCAACAACCATACTGATTGCAAAAAGAATCACAATCAGCAGCGTCATTCCTATCGTAAAGCGGCGCATGGGTCTCTCCTTTAGGGGGATTTAGGGGGTCTCCTTCTTAATTTTTATATAGTATACCGGCTCTCCTAAGCCCAATTCCGGATAGGCTATAGTAATGAAATCACGAAGCAGCAGGTCGGGATGGAAGGGCGTGTCTTCGTAGAAAGTGGAGGTGAAGGTGTTGCAACCATACAGATTCCCTTCGCGGAAAGCCTTGAACTGATTGTAGCCGGCTTTCTCCGAGAGCAGTTCCTTTGTCGTGAAGGCCTGAGGTGCATTGTAACGGAACATCCAGATATCGCTCGACGCGCCTTTTTCCAGTACACTTTCAAAAGATAGGGCCAGTGAACCGCTGTGCTCATCATCCTGCCAGGGATAGTCCAGTCCCGCATCAGCCAACAGACGTCCGACGGTGCTCCTTCCTCCCGGCACATACCACACACCTCCCGTCTGCTTGTCCATCAGGATTTTTGGAGAAGCCTTATGGCTGATACCTGAAGCCTGCGCCTTGAAGTCAGAAACTTTCTTTTCCAGTGCCAGATAGTTCTTTTCCACGGTAGCAAAAAGACTGTCGGCCTCGTGCTCTGCCCCGAAGAGCATACCGTAGAACTTCATCCATTCCGCACGTCCCAGTGCCGAACTCTCCATATAGTCTGCCATCTCGATGATGGGAATCTTCAGCGTCTCCAGCTTGCCGTAGCCGCCACTGTTCTGGAAAGGTGAGAGGAAGAGGGCATCCGGTTCTATCTCTATGATCTTCTCGATGGTAGGCTGCAGCCCACTGCCGCAGTCTGCCACCCGGCCACGGTTACATTCCATCTGAATCCAGGGCAGATTGATGTATTGCAGATCACAGACGCCGGCGATGGCCTCACTCCTGCCTAACTGCAGGAGCAGTCCGCAATGCACGCTCGTGGCAACCACCGAATGCTGCAGCGGTACGTTCACCACCGTTCCCTCTATCTGCTCGGGCGGTCTCTTTCCCCGTTCCACCAGCAGGTAGCGGCAGAGCATCTTCCCTTTATTCCAGGGATCCGCCAGCATCACCTCCGTAAAGCCATCATGCTTCACGATGGTCAGCTTCTCTGCGTATTTCAGCCGCAGCGTGTCACCGACGGTAGCGTCCGCAGTCGTGCGGCCTCTCTTGCATGCCACAAGACAGGCCATCACGATGAGCGTCAACCATAGTCCCTTCTTCATTCTTACTAAAAAGACTATTCTTAATATTTCACGTACTCAATACCGGCATTGAAGGCGATGGCCGTAGGACCTACGCCACAGTCAAACTCCTTCACCTTCGAACCCATTTGGTCATATTCTGCCACATAGGCATTGCCGCTGTAGTCGGGATAGCCCGTATCCGCGTTCTGTCTGTAAGAACCCACAAACACATGACCGCTGATAGGATCCACACCAATGGTGTTTGGACTATACACTCCGTCGCTCGTGAAAGACACTCTCGATCCGTCTTGGATATTATAGCGGATATAGTCTTGAGTCGTAGCGCCATAAGGAGCATTCACAGCATAGATATAAGAGCCCATGAAAGCCACGAAACTGGCATCAAACAGACGGCTGCAGTTGCCATAGCCATTAATCATGAACACCCCTGAGGCTTTGTCGGCATAGTTACCCATATCCAGCACATAGATGCCAATTCCCGCTACGGCAATCATCGTCGGGTTCACGATTTTCTCGTTCTTGTACTCCTCCACCGCATTAGTAGTCAGGTCAATCATCGAGATGCTGGCCTTCGTACAGGCGCTGTAGTCTGAGTTACACACATAGAGCACGTCGTTATAGACCGTCAGACCTTCGGGGAAGGAACCCACGGTGTAGGTATTCTTCAGCGAGAAGCTCAACGTGTCGATGGCAGCCACATAGCCGTTACCCGATGTCGTCACCGACCAGTCCTCACCATAGACACTCTGCGAGGCGCCATAGGTGGAAACATAGATCATACCGTTATAGCAAGTGATATGGCGGGGATGCACACCCTTTTCCACACCCATCAGCTCGGTAGTCTTGATCTGCTTGATGCTCTTCAGCGTCTTGGCATCCACCACTTCCACCGTGTTCTCACCATCCACCACGATGTACATCTTGCTGCCATACACCAGGGCGTCATTGGCCGTCATTCCCAGACCGCGTCCGTTGTTGGCTGCAAACACCTTCTGCGAGGCCGTTTTCGTCTTGTAGTCATAGTAAGTCAGACTGCCGTCGATATTGTTGCTCATATTACCGCCACAGACCACGTAGGCACCGTTGCTGACAAGCACAGGAACAGGATCCTGCTTTTTGTCGTCATCGTCACTCAGGCAAGATGTCAGCAGGCTGGCGCCCATCAGCATCACAGCCATGCTCAAAAGATAATTTTTCATTTTCATTTTGGTTTTAGATTTTATATAATATTGATATTTGCCAACTTCTTCCGGGCATCGGGTAGTGTCCCACCAGCTCATACTGTTCGTCCAGCAGGTTCTTCACGTCCACACGCCCCTCCATCCGGTGTCGTCCCCAACTGAAGGCGCGGTAGGCCGTCACTCCGAATTCCTGGTAGCCCCTGATCAGGGTTCCCGCATAGTGATCGTTGTTCGGCCATCTGGAAGAAATGCCATGACCGTGCACAGAGAGGTTCACCCACGGATTCTCATAGCTTACAGCCGCCGCCCATGAATACTCAGGCATATAGGCTATCTGCTTGTTGTAGTTCGGCGAATGCGGATTCGTGCGGTTCTGTGCCCGCTGGTAGCTGAAATTCCCCGTCAGAATCACCAAGTGCTTCGCGTTCAGATGATGCGACAGGTTCAGCGTGCCGTCCACTCCCAGAATCCTCACCTTACCTACATTAACGCACGACCACACAAACATATTGTAAGGCACCGACACAATCATGTCCCTCAATCTATTATAATAGGCATCCAGCGTCACCCTAACCTGAGTGCCACCGCCCCCCACCGTCCTTCGTCCATCGTCCCCAGTCATCGTCATCGTCATCGTCTCCCGTCCTTCGTCCTTCGTCCTTCGTCCTTCGTATTTCGTATTCCGTCCATCGTCCCCAGTCCATCGTCCTTCGTCCTTCGTCCTTCGTCCCTCGTATTTCGTCCTTCGTATTTCGTCCTTCGTAAAAGAAGCCCACGTCAGTCCTACGTTAAACTGATCCGTCACTTCCGGAGCCAGATCCGTACTACCGTAGTGATAGTAGTAACTCTCATTAAACGTCGGAGAACGGAAGATATTCTTGTACGACGCCCTCACGTAGAGCTCCTCGTCCGGCACCAGCTTGTACGACAGCGACAACGAGGGCGACAGCCTTCTCATGTTGCGGGCACTCGCACCCCTTTTCGACTCATTCAGGTAGAGCGAATAGAGCAGTCTCCCCAGCACCGTCAGTCTTGGGATGCGGTAGCGCGCCGTTGCCGACTGCAGCACCGTGAGGCGGTAAGGCTTTCCCACCAACGTCCGCCACGAACTGCCATTCAGGTTGTTGAATGAATAGTCACCCGAGTAGTCAAAGGACCAGTTCTCATTGGCCACGTAGAGCAGAGCCGCCGATGTGTAGGCCTCCCGCTGCCAGTAGCTTGCGTCATTCACCCCTCCGGCATACAGATCATCCGTATACACCGACTCTGCCCAGTTATATTTTGCGATGGCTTTCAGCAGGAATTTCGAAGTCAGCTGCATCCTCACGAAAGCCTGTACGAAAGCATTGCGCTCCCTCAGGTTCTCACCGCTCAGATTCGTATAGAGCCTTACCATACCCGGCAGCTGCCGGTCGTTGTCATAGTAATACGCCTTGCCCCCCACCAGTATCTGACCCGTAGGCTGCCAGGCCATATTCATTTCCGCGTGTCCCTGTTTCATGCGGCTGTGCGTGCGAGTTTCCCTAGTCACCAGCGTGTAGTTGTGCAACGTGAAGGGATAGTCATTCTTTGCATAAGTATGTTCCCCCTCCACCGAGAAAGCCAGCTTCTGCGTCACACTCTGTTCATAGCGCACATAGGGACTCACCAGTCCGAACGAGCCCAGTTTCAGCTGTGCCGTCAGATGTCCCCTTGTATCCTCCGAAGGCAGTCGCAGCGTCTGGATGGAGAGCACCGCCGGATTCGTCGCCTGCCGTGCCGGAATAAAGATATCATCGTTGTCGCCGATAGTCAGCGCCAGCTCACTCACATTGTCCAGCGAGTAGCGCGAGATATCTATCTCCCCACTCTGACAGTCGCTCAGCATCACCCCGTCGTAGCTGATACCCGTATGCCGGGCCCCGTAGCCACGCACCGACACCGTCTTCATGCCGCCCGCGCCCCCGTAGTCCCTCAGCGTGATGCCCGGGATATTATGCAGCGCGTCGGCCACGTCCGTCACCCCCAGCCGCTGAAACTGTTCCCGTTCCAGCAGATGGAAAGGTGTCGCACTTCTCGTCACCCGTTCCTTCCGCGTCTCCGTCACCGTCACCCCCTCCAGTCGGTGAGTGCGGTCCGTCAGCGTATCAGCATCCGACGACTGTGCGGCAGCCGGTAGTCCCATCCATGCGATGGGCACAGCGAGGATCATATGTCTCCAGTATCTTCTCATGCCTGCAAACGCTTTCCACGAAGCGAGTGAAGTTGTAAGTCAACGGCAGGTCTTCTGGCTCGTTCCCTGAAGACACCTTCCCGTCTATTCCCCGACAGTGGTCTTTTGTCTTCATTCAATGGAACTTACAGCAGCGGGACTGCTCAGGATTTCCACCTGATTCCCATTTTCATCTCATTGAGAACCAATTGACGTGGACAAAGTTAGCATAAAATTTCGATTGAACGAAGAGAAAGCAAATAAATTTGCGCTCAAGGGGCTCAAAATGTGTTCCGTTAAATAATTTTGTAAGTTCTGTGTTCGAAATAAAAACTCTGTGTCTCTGAGTCTCTGTGTACAGTTAAATCAAATCGTCTTTCGTCCTTCGTTTTTCGTCCTTCGTTAAATAATTTTGTAAGTTCTGTGTTCGAAATAAAAACTCTGTGTCTCTGAGTCTCTGTGTACAGTTAAATCAAATCGTCTTTCGTTTTTCGTATTTCGTTTTTCGTATTTCGTTAAAAAATCTCTGTGTCTCTGTGTCTCTGTGTACCATTAAATAATTTTGTAATTCTGTGTTCAAAATAAAACCGAAAATTCTCAAACAAAAATTTGGAATTTTGCTCACTTAATCGTATCTTTGCAACCGAATGGTGATGTCCCCGTCTTCGGCGAGGGACATAAAAGGGAATCCGGTGCAAGTCCGGAACAGTACCCGCTACTGTAAACCCCTTTTTCAGAAGTGCACGACGCCACTGCCGTCCACTGGACCGACGGGAAGGCGCATTTCTGGGGGTGAAGTCAGGAAACCTGCCACTCATCAAGAAACTTACGTGACTCACGGGATTATGAGCGCGGCAACGTTTTTGACAACGTGCATTTTCGATGAATCAATATGTGTCCGATGATCCGCCACAGGTCATCACGAACGCATATCCCTGTTGGCTAAAAACCATGTCTAAATGGATTGTATTATATAAGTTTGTTAATTAGAGATGAAGGGCGAGGTCGTGAGATTTCGCCCTTTCCTTTTTCTTTTGTCTTAATTTCTACAGAAAATCTTGGAGGATTATGTATTATTTACTAATTTTGTGCTGTAAAGCTAAACTAACATGAAAATATTAATTACAATATTGCTAATGGCCGTTTACCTAACGGCTAGCGCTCAAGATGATGAAGAAAGTTGGAACCGCTACCTGGACCAACTTGGGGAAATAGAGGATGTGGAAGGCACTGGGTGGGCATCTGCCCATGAAATACTCAGTGAATTGGCCGCTCACCCCATCGATATCAATTCTGCAACCCGAGAAAACCTGCTCCAACTGCCTTTTCTGACCGAACAGGAAGTGGAAGAAATCTCTGAATACATTTATCGGTATGCTCCATTGAAGTCATTGGGGGAACTGGCAATGATTCGCAGTCTAAGCTATGAGAAGCGGCAGTTGCTCCTACATTTTATCTACATAGGGGAAGAAAAAGAACAAGGATTTCCCCAATGGAAGAATATTATCAAATATGGTAATCATACGTTCATAGCTACAGGAAAGGTCCCTTTCTATGAACGAAAAGGCGATAAAGAGGGGTATCTTGGATATCCATATCGCCATAATCTGCGATACACCTTTAACTATGGTAACGCAGTAAAAATTGGGATTATAGGAGCACAAGATGCAGGTGAACCGTTTTTTGCCAACAGAAATAAGGTTGGTTATGATTTCTACTCATTCTATGCCGTATTGCAGAATATGGGACGCGTTGAGACACTTGCTTTAGGGCGTTATAGATTAGGATATGGTTGCGGGCTGGTGATGAACACAGACTTTTCTTTAGGAAAATTGGGTATGCTGACTACATTAGGACGTAATCAAAACAATATCCGTGCCCATTCGTCCACAATGCAGGCAAACTACCTACAAGGAGCAGCAGCCAAAATAAAATTAACGAAAGGACTTGATCTGAGCGTTTTTACTTCATGGCGGAAAATAGACGCCACACTTACTGACAGTGGTTTTATCCAAACTATCCGAACTGATGGATATCATCGTACACAAACAGAAATGGATAAAAAGAACAATGCCTCTCAAATGGTAGCAGGCGGCCATCTGAACTTTTTCAAAAAAGGTTATCATCTTGGGATAACAGGAACATTCACACATCTGAACCAAGAATTGCATCCAGCAACAGCAGCTCTTTATCGTACCTACTATGCCAGTGGTAATGATATTTGGAACGCCAGTATGGACTATGGTTATAATGGATCCCACCTTACAATAAATGGTGAAACAGCGACAGGCTCCTGTGGTGCCATTGCAACCTTAAACACATTGAGTTGGAAAGCGACCTCCGAACTTTCACTGATGGCGATACAGCGATTCTATAGCAAAAAATATTATTCACTTTTTTCCCAAAGTTTCAGTGAGGGCGGACGTATACAAAATGAGAGCGGATTATATGTGGGAGCAACCTGGCAGCCTTCACGTAAGTTCCAAATGATGGCTTATGGAGATTATTGTTATTTTCCTTGGCCCCGCTATCAAGTAAAAGAAGCTTCCCATACATGGGATTATCTGCTACAGATGACTTGGTTACCAGAAAAATGGAAAATAGGCATGCGCTATCGGCTTAAACGACGTGAACAAAATAATGCAGATGCTACAGCACTGGAGTGGAATACGCAGCATCGCGGAAGACTATCCGTGGCTTACGACACAGGAGTGTGGAGCAGCCATACGCAAGGCGATTTAGCTTTTAGTGCTGCTGATGAGAAAAGTTTTGGGTGGATGTTGTCAGAACAATTACAGGTGAAATATCATTGGCTGGAGGTGTCTGCCAGCATCGCCTATTTTCATACAGATGATTATGATTCCCGACTTTATGCTTATGAACGGGGAATGCTTTACGGCTTTAATTTTCCTATGTTTTATGGAGAGGGCATCCGTTATTGGCTGATGGGCCACGTCTCCCTTTTGAAAAATCTGAAACTAACAGCAAAAATCGGGACTACCAATTATTTCGACCGTTCTTCCATCGGTACAAGTTATCAAGAAATAGCCCACTCTTCGATGACAGACGCAGAACTGCAATTAAGATTTAAGTTTTAGATTTCAGGAGTTCCTGGTAGAGATGAAGGACTTGGGTGGCGACATCGGTGCCTTCGAAACGCTGGACATAGGTCTGACTGCGGCGGATGCGCTCTTCACGGCCTTCGGCTCCCTTGAGACTTTGGCGGATGGCTTGGGCCATGGCGGATGGATCGTCGGGGGAGACATAGAGGCTGTCGGGACCACCGGCTTCTTCAAGACAGCTGCCGGTACAGGCGACAACGGGAAGACCGCTCTGGATGGCTTCGATGATGGGAATGCCAAAGCCTTCGTAACGGGAGGGATAGACGCTGACTTCTGCCATCTGAAGGATGGCGGGGAGGTCGTCGGTGGGGACGTTATGAAGGAGTTTGACACGATGGCTGACACCGAGACGACGGGCTTCCTGCAGCACTTCGTCGGCATAGGGGGTGCGACGGCCTATGATGACGAGTTGGAGGTCGTCGGGCAAAAGGGGCAGGGCCTTGACGGCAAGGGCGATATTCTTGCGGGGCTCAATGGTGCCGACATTGACCAGATAGCGGGCAGGGAGCTCGTAGCGGGCGTTGACTTTCATGAGGTGGTCATCGCCTTCGCGCTGTTTGAAAAGGGTGCTGCAGGACTGGTAGATGACGCGGATCTTGTCGGCAGGAACCTGACCGAGCTCGATGATGTCACGACGGGTGCATTCGGAAATGGCGATGATCAGGTCGGCTTCTTTGACTGTCCGGTGAAACTTCCAAGTGTAGATCTTGCGGTCGAGCCATTTGTAGTATTCGGGATGACGGAGGAAGATGAGGTCGTGGATGGTGACGACACTGGGGATACCGCTCTTACGGATGCCCAGGGGGAGTTCTCCGGAAAGGCCGTGGTAGAGGGTGACGTGGTCGCGCTGAAGGTCGCTGACGATGCCGCGGGTGCGCCAGAAAGAGGTAGAGACCCACCCCAACCCTCCCTGCTTAGGGAGGGAGTATTGCAGATTGGGACGGGGGGCTATTTGGCGGCGAAGGTCTTCACGGCCTTCATCGGGTGCATAAAGACGGAGGGACCAATCGCCGGGAACGGTGGCGGCAAGGTCGTTGACAAGGGTACGACTGTAGTTGCCGAGTCCACTGGTGTTGCGGACGAGGCGTTTGGCGTCATATCCGATAATGTGTTTCATGGCGACAAAGTTAGTGCAAATGAGTGGAAAAACCAAATTTATTTGAGTTTTCCTGAGTGCAGCCTAACTTCACGGATTGAAAAGACATAAAATTAATAAAAAAAGTGAAGAGTGAAGAGTGAAGAATTTTTGGGAAAAGTGAAAAGTGAAGAGTGAAGAGTGAAGAATCTTTGGGAAGAGTGAAGAATCTTTGGGAATGGAGTGAAGAGTGAAGAATTTTACGGATTTATGGTAGGAAAATATTGAAATAAGGAAAAAAAAGAGTACTTTTGCACTCATATATGATTTTACTGAGTTTTGATACAGAGGAGTTTGACGTGCCTCGCGAGCACGGGGTGGAATATGACACGCTGAAAGAGGGCATGGAGGTCTCGAAGGAGGGTACCAACCGCATTCTGGACGTGCTGAAACAGAACAACGTGAAGGCGACGTTCTTCTGCACGGGTAACTTTGCGAAGCATGCGCCGGAGGTGATGAAACGCATCATGGACGAGGGGCACGAGGTGGCCTGCCACGGGGTGGACCACTGGGAACCGAAAGCCTCGGACTTCAGGGAATCGAAGCGCATCGTGGAGGAGGTGACGGGCACAAAGGTGAGAGGCTACCGCCAGCCCCGTATGTTCCCCGTGAGCGACGAGGAGATAGCGGCGGCAGGCTACTGGTACAACTCATCGCTGAACCCCGCCTTCATTCCGGGACGCTATATGCACCTGACAGCGCCGCGCACTTGGTTCATGAAGGGAGAGGTGATGCAGATTCCGGCATCAGTGACGCCCTGGACGAGATTCCCGCTGTTCTGGCTGTCGCTGCACAACCTGCCGCTATGGCTGTATGAATGGCTGGTGAGGCGGACGCTGAAGCACGACGGTTACTTCGTGACGTAC
>CACZVX010000071.1 GCA_902784755.1 uncultured Prevotellaceae bacterium | reverse complement strand
CCCCTCATTCCATTCCTTCAACGCCTCAAAGAAAGCATCGATGTTATGAAGCGGAGTATGCGGCGGAGTGTCACATCCGCTGGAGAGTACAAAGTTAGGGAATTTCTTCGTATTATCCAAAAGATGTTTCACCGTTTGTTTCATCTGCGCCGGCATGGCATCCTTGAAAACACTCACAGGATCAATGTTACCCATGCCCAAGGCAGTTGCAGGCACATCCTCCATGACCTCACACATGGCACACTTATTACCGAAATGATACATGGCGGCACCTGTCTCCACCATGGCTTTCGTACAATGACCCGTATTACCGCAGTTATGGAGCACCACAGAGAATTCCGGTGTCTGTACTTTACTGACGATGTATTTCACATAGAGCGAGGAGAAATCCACGCACTGTTCGTTACTCATCAGCCCGGCAGCTGGCTCTGCCATCACTACGCCATTAGCTCCCGTTTCACGCAAGGCCAGACAGTATTTCAGGATAAATTGCGTGCATTTCGACAGCAGTTCGTGGGCGGCATCGGGATTCTCACAGATAAGAATCATGATGTCACTCATGTCATAGAGACGTCCAGCCAATGAGAAGGGACCGATACAACCGCCAAAGAGCGGACGGTCGTCAACTTTCTCTGCCGCCAGCAGATTGGCCTTCAGGTATTCGGGAATGCGGCCACTGTTGAGCGAAGGCACTTTCAGTTGCGAGATAGCAGTAGCATCCTCTAACAGACGGCCACGGACAGCGGGTACCGCTATATCTGAAAATTCTATCTGAGCTCCAAAGCATTCCGCCTCGGTGGTCAGATCCATAATGGTACACGCAGCGGCAGAGGGATAGCGTTCGCAAAGACGCATGACGGCATCATAATGCACCACGCCATTACTGACGGCTTCGCGAACGGTACAACCATTCATCTCAATACCTGGATGTGTCATGATAGGCACGGCGGCCACTTCCTTTTGCTGAATTACCTGTTGAATCCAGCGTTCCATGTTCATTTTCATGCTGCCATTTTTTTTCCATTAGACGTTAAATCTCTCAAAATGTACTAGTTTATCAAGAAAAAGACGGGCTAAGGTGTTTCAAACACAATTATATTTTTTATCTTTGCGGTCAGAAGCTTTTAAAGGTGAAAAAATAATATAATAAAAAACCTCAAACAATATGAAAAAAATACTAGCCACTATGCTTTGGGCTACAGCCACATTCACAACTGCAATGGCACAGTCGGGGTATCCCATCAACCCCGTTCCTTTTACATCAGTAAAAGTTACCGACGGAACCTTCTGGGGACAACGCCTGCAAGCTGCCCGTGAAGTGACCGTGCCTTTGGCCTTTTCGAAATGTGAAAGCGAGGGACGCTACAAGAATTTCGTGCAGTGCCAGAACCCGTCACCCGACTATCCCCCATCGGGTTTTTCGTTCGATGACACCGATGTCTATAAGACCATTGAAGGTGCCAGTTATATACTGATGACGATGCAGGATAAGAAGGAGCGTCAGCGACTCGTTCAATATATGGACTCTGTTCTTACTTTTGTGGGTAAGGCACAGGAGCCCGACGGCTATCTCTATACCCCACGCACCATGAATCCCTGGCATCCTCACAACTGGGCAGGTGATAAACGGTGGATGAGCGAGGAAGTGCTTTCTCATGAACTTTATAACCTCGGCCATATGGTGGACGCTGCCTGCGCCCACTATCAAGCTACCCAAAGCCGCAAATTCCTCGATATTGCCGTGCGCTATGCCGATTGCGTGTGTCGTGAAGTGGGACGTGGAGCCGGACAGGCCCGTGTAGTGCCTGGTCATCAGATTGCTGAGATGGCATTGGCACGCCTGTATGTACTCATCAATACAACCCCTGCGCTCAAGGACCTGCAACCAAAGGCACAGAGCTATCTCGATGAAGCTAAGTTCTTCCTCGATGAGCGCGGCAAGACAACCATCAAAAATCAGTATTCACAAAGTGACAAACCCGTGGTGGATCAGAAGGAAGCTTGGGGACATGCCGTTCGCGCTGGATATATGTATGCAGGTATGGCTGATGTGGCTGCCTTGACAAACGACTCTGCTTATCTGAAGGCCATCGATGCTATCTGGAAGAATATCGTAGAACGGAAATACTACCTGACGGGCGGTGTTGGCTCCCGCCATGCAGGAGAAGCTTTCGGTGCTGATTACGAACTCCCGAACCTGACGGCTTACAACGAAACGTGTGCGGCCATAGCGATGGTGTATCTCAACTACCGCATGTTCCTCCTCCACGGCGATGCAAAATACTTTGACTGTCTGGAGCGCACACTCTACAACGGTGTCATCAGCGGTATGTCGATGGACGGCGGACGCTTCTTCTATCCCAATCCTTTGGAGAGCGACGGCCATTATGCCTTCAATGCCGACGGCAACACCACTCGCCAGCCTTGGTTTGGCTGTGCCTGTTGTCCCAGTAATATCTGCCGCTTCATTCCTTCTGTGCCCGGTTATGTCTATGCCGTGAAGGACGACCGTCTTTACGTGAATCTCTATCTGGGCAATACGGTAACTCTCAACGTGGGAGGAACCGAGATTACGCTCCGCCAGACCACCGACTACCCCTGGAACGGTGACATCAAACTCGAGGTCGTGGCGGTTAAAAAGAAGAAAGACAACATCGTTAGCCTCATGCTCCGCATTCCCGGATGGGTGCGCGGACAAGTCGCCCCCGGTAGCCTCTACGAATATGCCGACAGCAAGCAGCTCAACTTCGCTATCACTCTTAACGGCAAACCCATCTCGAAAGCCCAGTTCGTCAACCAACAACTGCCCATCACCCCCGAAGGCTATGCCTCTATCACACGCCGATGGAAAAAGGGTGACGTGGTGGAACTTCATTTCGATATGGAGCCACGACTGGTGAAGGCCAGTAAGAAGGTGGCCGACGACCGCGGCAAGCTGGCTGTCGAGCGCGGCCCGCTGGTCTATTGTGCCGAGGACAAAGACAATCCGGAGATGAACCTGCGTCATCTGCTGATTCAGGAATCCGGGCCAAAGTTCCAGGTTTCTGATTTCACCATTCAGAACACAGAGTGTCAGGTGCCCAATTCTCCAGCCAGTCAGTTTGGGGTAAAAGCCTTGATGCTGCAAGCTCAGGAAGTCTTCATCCAGAATGATGGCTCCGTCAGTTCAAAGCCTGTCGGACTACGTCTGATACCCTATTATGCCTGGAACCATCGCGGCACCTCCCGCATGACCGTTTGGATGGCCAATACGCTCGGTGGTCTCGGTGACTATCAGACTATCGAAAACAGAAAACAATCTCACGGAGAACAATAAGCAAAAATTATGGAAGGATACAGAACCAAAGACTACGGTCAGCCCGTGAAACGCTACGTGCAGACCATGGAGTTGAAAGACAACCCCGAACTCATCCGAAAGTACAAGGAAGCCCATAGCGAGGAGAAAGCCTGGCGGGAGATACTCGACGGTATCCGTCAGGTGGGCATCCTTGAGATGGAAATCTATATCGCCGGACCACGGTTGGTGATGATTTGCGACACACCGCTCGATTTCCAGTGGGATGAAGCGATGGCAAAGCTTGCCACCCTGCCCCGACAGCAGGAATGGGAGGAATACGTGGCAGCTTTCCAGCAGTGCGACGCATCCGCCACCAGCGACCAGAAATGGCAGATGATGGAGCGCATGTTCCGCCTCTGGTAAGAATTATGAACTTAATTGTTAATTGAAAAATGCCGCAGGTAACAATTATGAACTTCGTTCATGATTATCGGCTGCACTCGGCAAAATTCAAGCAAGCTTGATTCTGCTCTCATTTGCACGATAATTCTTAATTCTTAATTCTTAATTCTTAATTCTTTTTATTACCTTTGCCCCCAAATGCAAGAAGATTTCGATATCAGACGAGAACAGCTCTCTTCAGCAGAGAGGGATTTCGAGAATGCCCTGCGACCACTCCGTTTCGCTGATTTCTGCGGACAGAAGAAGGTCGTGGAGAATTTGGAGGTGTTTGTAGAGGCTGCCAAATATCGTGGCGAACCGCTGGATCACACACTGCTCCACGGTCCTCCAGGACTGGGAAAAACGACGCTTTCGAATATCATCGCCAATGAATTGGGCGTGGGATTCAAGATTACCTCGGGACCCGTGCTCGACAAACCTGGTGACTTGGCAGGTATCCTGACCTCACTGGAAACCAACGACGTACTTTTCATCGATGAGATTCATCGCCTGTCACCCGTCGTAGAGGAATATCTCTACTCTGCTATGGAGGACTACCGTATTGATATCATGATCGATAAAGGTCCTTCAGCCCGTAGCATACAGATTGACTTGAATCCGTTTACGCTCGTGGGTGCCACCACACGCAGTGGAATGCTGACAGCTCCCTTAAGGGCACGTTTCGGCATCAATATGCATCTGGAATACTACGAGCCCGATGTGCTGAAAAAGATTATCAAGCGCTCAGCCTCCATTCTGCAGGTGCCCATCGATGATGAGGCTGCCGTGGAGATTTCCCGCCGCTCACGTGGAACGCCCCGTATTGCCAATGCGCTGTTGCGTCGTGTGCGCGACTTTGCACAGGTGAAGGGTAACGGACGCATCGACCTGAAGATAGCCCATGTGGCGCTCGAAGCCCTCAATATCGACCAGTATGGTCTTGATGAGATTGACAACAAGATCCTGCTCACCATTATCGATAAGTTCAAGGGTGGTCCTGTCGGTCTCAACACCATCGGAACGGCCATTGGCGAGGATGCCGGTACCATCGAGGATGTCTATGAGCCTTTCCTCATCATGGAAGGTTTCATCAAGCGTACCCCACGTGGACGTATGGCTACCGAACTGGCCTATAAGCATTTCGGCCGCAACCCTTACAAGGGTAACATCATGGAGCCGGATATCTTTGGATAAAGTAAAAGTCATAGTCATCGTCATAGTCATCGTCATAGATAGTCATAGTCATCGTCATTGTCATCGTCCTTTAAACAGACACGAAGTGGCGCTTAAACAGCTCGCAGGGCGCTTAAACAGTTGCGAAGCAACGCTTAACCCTTTATATTATAAACTTGTTAAAAACCAAAAAATGAAGAAAATTGTATTATTGTTCGCCATGATGCTGATGAGCATCAGCGGATTTGCACAGGCACAAGAGATTGTCAACAGCTATAAGAACAATCCTGGCATCCAGATGATTGAGCTCAATAAGGGTATGCTCGAGATGATTGCTTCAGCTGCCAAGACTGATGAGGAAAAAGAAGCCTTGAAGAGTGTGGAAGGCATGACCATGGGCATGATTAATTCTGATGAACTGGTCCCGGAAATCATCGGTAAGTTGGAGGTTCTGGAGAGTCAGGGCTATAGCAGAATTAACGTTAACAAAGACGATGCTCAGGCTAACGTCTTCGCGAAAAAGGATGGCGACTTTATCACCGAAATTGTGATGGTTGCCAAAGCTCGGGGGAATAACGTGCTGGCACTGATAAAAGGAAAGTTCAATGCCGATCAGATGGAGTCACTCATCAAAAGGTAACAAAACATGCGCATAGCAGCTTTCACAGGAAGTTTCGACCCTTATACGATAGGGCATGACGACATCGTTCGGCGTGCCCTACCGCTCTTTGACCGTATCGTCATTGGTGTGGGTTACAACGAGCATAAGCAGTACATGCAGCCCCCGGAAGAACGCTGCAAGCTGATTCGTTCGTACTACAAGAACGAGCCAAAGATTGAGGTGGTGGCTTACAACGACCTTACGGTGGATTTCTGCCGGCGTGTGGAAGCGCAATATATTATAAAAGGTGTGCGCACGCTGAAGGATTTCGAATACGAGCAGGAGATGGCAGAGATTAACCGTCGTCTCAGTGGTGTGGAAACCATCTGCTTCTTCGCTTCTCCCGAGCTTGCCCACATCAGCAGCAGCATGGTTCGAGAACTCGCCCATTTCGGCAAAGACGTGGCGGATTTTCTACCGAAACACCCCTAAAAACTCCCCTCAACTCCCCTCCTTTTGAAGGAGGGGTCAGGGGTGGTTAAGCAAGCATAAATGCAGGTCCAGGGGTGGTTAAGCAGCCAGAGGTGTTTAATAAAGCGATTGTAAATCAAGGAAGAAAAAAACCATGTCAGAGAAGTTCAACCCACATTCACAGAAAGAACTCCGCCATTCATTGCGAACCCATGCCACTGCTGCGGAATGTGTCTTGTGGAAACTTCTTAAAAGGAGTCAGGTCGATGGATTAAAATTCCGAAGACAACACGGGATTGGTCCCTATGTGATGGATTTCTACTGTCCTTCCATAAAACTATGTATAGAATTGGATGGTAGCGTACATCAAGATGCAGGCATCCACGTTCATGATATTCATCGAGATACATATCTGAGAAATAATGGCATTAGCATATTACGCTTCGATAATGAAGTCGTTTTTAGCCATTCAGAATATATAATTGAAAAGATTAGGGAATTTGCAGGTGGATTAACCACCCCTACCCCTCCTTCAAAAGGAGGGGAGCAAACGGGCAAATAATTTCCGTTCTTAATGTGAACAGGGCATCACTCCCCTCCAACTCCCTAACTCCCCAACTCCCCCAAACTCCCCTCCTTTTGAAGGAGGGGCCAGGGGTGGTTAAGCAAGCAAAAATGCAGGCCAGGGCTGGTTAAAACAAAACAAGGATATTTCTAAAGACAACGATATAGTATGATCACGTACAACAGCGAGGGCATCACGATGCCCAAGATTAAGAAGCGCGAGACCACGGCCTGGATACGGCGCGTGGCTGCTACGTATGGCAAGAAAGTGGGAGAAGTGGGCTACCTCTTCTGCGACGATGAGAAAATCCTCGAAGTCAACAATGAGTTTCTGGGCCACGACTATTACACCGATATCATCACCTTCGACTACGATGAAGACGATACCATCAACGGCGATATCGTCATCTCACTCGACACCGTGCGCTCCAACGCCGAACTCTTCCACAAAGACTACAACGAAGAACTCCATCGCGTCATCATCCACGGCATTCTCCACCTCTGCGGCCTCAACGACAAAGGACCCGGTGAACGCGAACTCATGGAAGCTGCTGAGAACAAGGCGCTGGCCTTACGCTAAAACAACATAAAAAACTCAGGGGACTGTATCACACAGTCCCCCGACAACGTTAAAATCAAATCAAATAAATATCTCTAACTATTACTTTCTGTTCCTTTTGACATTGCAAAGATAACACGCTCCCTGCATACATCCATCAAAAAGAATCGGATTTCAGTATAAGTTGTTGCGACAACAAGACGAAATTGCGACAGTTCAGGGAAAACGCCCTTAAATCTGTCGCAGATATCCAAATATTACTGTAAAATTGCCACGTGATTCAATTTCTTTTGCTACCTTTGCACGCTAAATAACTTATAAATACAAGATGAAGAAAATACTTATTTCTTTTGTGGCTGTTCTCTGTGCTTCTGTGGCGAATGCGCAGGGCATGACTTTGGAACAGGATGCAGACACGATTATCAACGTGGTGGCTTATTTCTGCAAGAATGACACCATGACCTTCAAGAATCATGAGGTGAAGCAGAAGATAACGGGTAACGACACCACGCTGACCTACGACTTTGCCCAGGAATTTATGTTTGTGGTGACCGACTCTACAAGCAAAGGCTATCGCATTGAAATGACACCCATCAGTTATGAGATGAATGTTGAGTCCGATACACTTTTCAATGGTATGGCGGAAGAAATGTGGAATATGACGAAAGATGTGCCTTGCATTTTCACGACAGACGAGTTTGGGCAGGTGCTGCATATAGAGAATTGGCGTGAAATCCGCGATGTGATGAAAAAGGCCATTCCGCTGGCTATAGACCGCTTTTACAAAAACAAACCAGGTTTAGACAGTATTATTTCGCGCCGCCAGTATGAAAACATGATGCTTATGTCGTTTTCCACGGAAAATAAGATTAGGGAAGCTTACGATGAACTGGATTTGCTCTTCGGCATTCATGGCAAGTCATTCGATATCGGTCAAAAGGAATTCGACGATATCGAAAACGGTTATCCCCAGCATATTATTGCCAAGATAGGCTATACCGAGCAGGAGGAAGACTCTGATATTGAGGGCGACTATGCTGTCATGACAAAGTCGGTGGTTACCATGCCCGTAGAAGATGCGATGGATTTAGGCATCAACACGTCTTCGTTGCTTTTGAAAGAGAATGTGGCCGACAGCCTGAGTAAAATGAAAAGTGAGTTGGTTGACTCCATGAAGACGGTCTTAAAAAATAAGGATGTTTCCGTGACGCAGAACGAATACTACGGCTTTTTCTACAACGGCTGGCCCAAACTCTGCTACATGGAAAAGATTGTCGATGTCGGTCTGGTCAAGAATCTGGAACTGAATCTCATAGAATGGACTTCGCGTCATTGGAACATCTACGAGGCAACCAAAGAAGAAGATTCTCAGGAGTTATAAGTTTCTTTTATTACACGCCCTATAAAACCAGAAAAGCCTGCCCTCAACATTCGAGGACAGGCTTTGGTTTAATTATGAAATGAATTGTTTACTCGTAGTATTCAATGGTGCGTTTCTGTTCGATTTGGCGGCCCATCATTTCAGTCTTGCGGCTGATCCAGTTGCCGTGGTCGTCAAACTGGTAGTCGGTGAAAGGCGTGGTCATTTCCTGGCCCATCATATCCATGGTCGCGGATGCGATAACGCCTTTATCGTTATAATTGAAAACCTGAGTCATCGAACCCTGTCCAAAGTCCATCGACTGGCTCTTCACTTTGCCGTTCTCCCATTTGTAGGTGGTGGTAATCTTCATGTTTCCCTGAGGTGTCTCAACTTCTCTCACAGCCTTCTGCAGGTAGCCGTTGTCATCATAAACCAAGCCTGACAGGCCCTCAGCCTGCATCTTGCCCTCCTGGGTGAAATTGACAACCTGCTCGCCACGGCCCATCATACCGGCCTGTTTGATAGACTTCACGGGACCTGTAGCCTCGTTTACCTCAGCGTCGTGGAACTTTGTCTGTGCTTGCATAGCAAACGGAATGGCCATCAAGGCCAACATCATCATTACTTTTTTCATTTTGTTTGAAGTTTTAAATTAATAACAAGTCATTAGATGTTTATTAGACGTATCAAAAATGAATAAGATTAATAGATATCGAAATTTTTTTTAAAATTCATAACCGATGTTGACGCCGGCTACTATGCCGTTGGTGTAGTTGCTCCAACTCACATAGCCACCGATGGGACCTATCAGGCTGTTGTAGTAGTAGGCGACCTGCGTACCCCAAATCGGTTTTCCTTTCAACAGGTCCGAAAACTTATCACCATGGTCGGCCACGTGCCCTTTCAATAGAATGTATCCGATGTTTCCTAAGCGCTGTTGCAGACGGAATCCGGCCCCGAAAAGTTTGTTCTCCATGAATTCTGCATAGGTGAAACCTGCAAATGGAATCTGATGTTCTGAATAAATGCCATATCGGTTTCCGCCCATCATGTTGCGTTCCCATACAGGTATGTCACTACCTGTAATGACACGTCCGAACACATGCGGCTGCAAATGGGTTGTTCTTGTGATAGGTAGCGTGATGCGCCACAAGCCCGCGAGGATGGAGAACCCCACATGGTTTTTCCATTTCACCAAGTTATCGGAGAAATATTTGTATGCCAGTTCGAGGCGGGCTCCACGGGTGGTGAAATACCAGTTGTCCTCCGTGTTATAATGCAGTCGGGCATTATAGGTGAAATAATGTGTATTGTTTTCGTTGAAAACGTTGTAGCTGTGCTCGCTGGTCAGCAGGTCTGAAAGGTGATAGTACTTCCAGGAAGCTCCCAGATAAATCTGAAAATTACGGATGTCAAACTGGAAAAGTTTCAGTTCAACGGCATGGGTGTTGTTAACTACCGCATCACTCTGATAGCCCCTGTTGTACATGTAGATTTCATTGTGCTGATACTCGTAGGCTAACGACATGCGCTTAAATTTCCAAGGTTCCAGAAAACCTTCCAGTTTTACTTTCGTGCGCAGTCCCAGACGAAGGGTTAAATCGACGCCGGGATAAAGCTTATGGTTCGACTTGTATTCAGCATGTGCCTGCAGGGCAGCTTGTTCTTCCAGGTCGAATCTGGCTGTGAATCCTATGTTGATGGCAGGATCGGGGCTCATCCATTCCAGCCCTTTCTGCTTTTCCTGGTATAATTGACTTTTGTCGTAGAGCAGGTATTGCGGGTGACTGTCTTTCTCCACACCGATGATCTGCTTGAGCTTCATCAGTTCATCCCAGAATCTCAACCCCGTGTTTTCTCCGCGTACAATCAGCGAGTCGATGGCTTTATTGGTAAAACTCTGCGTGTCATAACCGTGGGTGTTTACGTTGATATGCAAATCGGCCATTTTCAGGCATTCCTGCAAACGCTTGTTGCTGGCCACGAAGACCGATTGCAGCACAATATCCCGGAGCGAATTGAATTCGGTGTCTTTCTTGTTTTCATCTTGTAGCGTAACGGCAATGATGACGTCAGCCCCCATGGCCTTGGCCACATCTACAGGAAGGTTGTTTGAGACGCCGCCGTCAACAAGCACCATACTGTCCTGTCTGACGGGAGAGAACACGCCGGGAATGGCCATACTGGCACGAATGGCTTTGGCAAGACTGCCGCTGTGCATCACCCTTTCCTCATTCTTCATCAGGTTGAAGGCCACGCAGGCGAAGGGCCTTGGAAGCGTATTGAAGTCGATGGAGTCGTTATAACCCGTGATGAGATGGTTCAGCATGCGGTCCACATTAATACCCTTGATATAACCTCCTGCGTATTGGTTGGCCGATTTGTTGAGCCAGATTTTATGGTCAAAGAAATAGATGCTCTGGTTTTCGCGCTCATCCAGCGAAACATTGCGATGGGCCAGGCGGTCGCGCAGTACGTATCCCCAATCCACATTCCGGAATACGCTGTCCAGCATTTCCGAGTCGTACCCTACGCTGTAGAGTCCGCCCACAATACTTCCGATGGACGTTCCAGTCACGATATCGATAGGAATACCCGCTTTTTCCAGCACTTTGATAACGCCTACATGGGCCGCGCCTTTGGCACCGCCACCCGCCAGCACCAGTCCCACCTTCTTACGTCCAAGCTCATTTTTTTGCGTTTGGGCGAATCCGGTGGCCGTCATCATCATCAAACAGGTTGCAATTAGTAGTCTTCTCATTCTTTAGGATGTTGTTTTGATTGCAAAGTTAAAGAAAAGAATTGACGTTGCAAATTTTTTTTCTTACCTTTGCACCCGATGAAGAATCTGGGATTTCATTTACTGGCCATTCTGACCATTGCCATCTGGGGTGTAACCTTTGTCAACACCAAGGTGCTGCTGCAGCACGGCTTGCAACCGATGGAGATATTTTTGCTCCGTTTCATCGTAGCTTATCTTTGCATTTGGACCATTTCACCGCGGCGTGTGCTGAGTGATTCGTGGAAAGACGAGGCCTTGTTCTTCATTCTGGGTTTGGTCGGTGGAACGGTCTATTTTGTAGCCGAAAATACCGCTATCGGCCTTTCTTATGTCAACAATGTATCGTTTATTGTCTGCACGGCACCGCTGATTACCATGCTGCTGGCCATTCTTTTCATCAAGAGCGTCAAGGCCACCGTTCCACTTGTTTTGGGTTCTCTGATAGCCCTGGTGGGTGTGGCCATCGTGATTTACAACGGCCATTTCGTCCTGCGACTGAATCCCCTTGGTGACTTCCTGGCCCTGACGGCGGCTTTCAGTTGGGCCATCTACAGTCTGGTGATTAAGAAAGTCTCCAATCGCTACAGTGCCACATACATCACCCGCAAGTCTGGATGAATCTGCTGTTTCTCTCCGTAGTGGCTTCGTTTCTCTGTTTTCTGTGGTGGAGTGTGGCCGTGAAGAAGATTGGCGCCCTGCCCACCAGCAACTACGTCTATCTGAATCCCGTCACCACGGTGGGTGCTTCCGCTTTGGTTTTAAACGAGCCGATGACCGTCATGGCCTGGTTGGGTAGTGCCCTCATTCTCTTGGGTGTGTTCATTGCCAACCGCCATTCGGCAGAATGAATTTCATTTACAAATATTTCTTTGTCCCTGATTCTGCCGGATTCTGAAAATAATGATTAACTTTGCAAACAATATCATTGTCAACAGTAAGAAAAGATGATTTCATTTGAATGTGATTACAACAACGGCGCACATCCGAAGGTGATGCAGCGACTCTTGGAAACCAACGCGGAAATCACGGCTACGTATGGTTTTGATGTCTATAGCGAACAGGCCCGACAGAAAATCCGCATGGCCTGTGAAACCCCCGATGCTGACATCTTCTTCCTCGCCGGTGGTACGCAGTCCAATGCTACGGTCATCGATGGTATGTTGCGTTCCTACGAGGCTGTCATTACCATTGACACAGGCCACATCAACGTGCATGAGGCTACAGCCATCGAAGCCTCTGGCCACAGGGTGATTGCCTTGCCCGACGATAAAGGCAAACTGACGGTCGCCGAACTGAATAAATACATGCAGGCATTCATTCATGATGAGAGTCGTGATCATTGCGCACAGCCCGGCATCGTGTATATCTCCTTCCCTACGGAGTTTGGCACCATCTATTCGAAAGACGAGATGGCAGACCTTTATGCCGCCTGTCAGCAATACGGCCTTCAACTCTATATCGACGGCGCCCGTCTGGGTTATGCCCTGGCTTCCCCTGCCAATGATGTCACTTTGCCGTGGCTGGCTTCCCATTGCGACGCTTTCTATATCGGCGGAACGAAGGTTGGCGCCCTTTGTGGTGAGGCCGTTGTCTTCCCCCGTGGCAATGCGCCAAAGTGTTTCTTCTCCATCATCAAGCGTCACGGCGCCCTGTTGGCAAAAGGTCGTTTGGTAGGTGTGCAGTTCGATGCGCTGTTCACCGACAATCTCTATTTCGACATCTCTGCCCATGCCATGCGTATGGCGATCAAACTGAAACAGCTGTTCACCGACCTGGGCTATCAGTTCTTCCTCGATTCTCCCACCAATCAGCAGTTCCTGGTGATTCCTAACGATAAAATGCACCAACTGGAAAAGCAGGTCATCTTCACCCATTGGTGCGCTGCCGATGACAATCACACGGTTTGCCGCTTCGTGACTTCATGGGCCACCACCGAAGAAGATCTGCAGACGCTGGCGGGCATATTAAGCTGAAAATGCGAAACTTAAAGCTTTACAGAAAAATGCTTCTATATCTCGTTTGCCTGTTTCTCATGCCGCTATCCGTTCAGGCGCAAGACACGGAGAACTTTATCAGCCATCAGTTGCAGCATTATCCCCAAATGCGCTTGCTCGACCTTTATAAATCCTGCTTTCAGGATTTCATGGGAGCCGAGCATCTGGTGTCGGATCGCGAAGGAGTGAAGCATTATCTCGATACCGAACTGGAGCAGACGTCCGTCGGGGAACTGCCTGCCTGGTATTATGAGCCGTGCGGCGTGAATGGGCAATACGTACGGGTGAGCATCAGGACCATCAAGGAAGGACTCCTGACAGAAGAGCAGTTGCTCGATGCTTTTGTCCGTTCAGCAAACGGGAAGCGTCCTTCTGTCAAAAAATGGAAGAAGCAATGGCGCAAGATGGTTGCCACGATTGACAAGATGAACCTGGCATTGCCGCATTATGATGAGGATAAAACCTTCATCGACAGCCTCCTTTCTGTCGGGAAATACGCCATCAGCCATTCCCCCGAATATCGCAAGGCCTATCATCCGCATTACAGGATTGTGGAGCGCGGCATCTTTCAGAGAGAACTGAAGCCCTTGATTGACAAGCCCGTCAGCAGGAAGGCAGATGACTGACTCTGTCTCAAGAATGTACATGGAAAATCCATGGGATATGAACGAAAAAAGAGAACAATATGATACGTAACCTGTTGCTGGTAGCCCTTGGCGGCGCCTTGGGAAGTGTGGGACGCTATTTGGTTTCCCGTTGGATGACGGGCACGTTCCCTTGGGGTACACTCACCGTGAACCTCCTGGGCAGTCTGCTGATCGGCCTCTTGACAGGACTGGTAGCCAAAGGCTCTTTGTCGCCAGAGATGAAACTACTGCTGGTGACAGGCTTCTGCGGCGGTTTCACCACGTTCAGTACCTTTGCCAACGAGTCGTTTTCCATGATGAAGGCAGGTGATGTTTTGATGATGGCCCTCTATATCGGCGGTAGCGTGGCCATCGGCATTCTGGCCGTTTATGTGGGGTTGCAAATAGCCAGATAGAAATACTAAAAGCGCTGTGCCCCCTTATCTTTATATACACATAGACTTAAGATTCCAATGAAAGATAATAGTGAAGAGATTTTCCCGATAGTCGATGATTCGGGAAACGTCATAGGAAAGGCCACGCGTGGTGAATGCCACAATGGTTCGCGGCTGCTGCATCCCGTAGTCCATCTGCATGTCTTTAACAGTCGCGGAGAAGTCTATCTGCAACGCCGTCCGGAATGGAAGGATATCCAGCCCGGGAAATGGGATACGGCCGTAGGTGGTCATCTGGATTATGGCGAGACACCCGAAGAAGCACTCCGTCGGGAAGTCCGTGAAGAGTTAGGCATCACCGATTTCACGCCCAAGCATATCGGGCAATATGTCTTCGACAGCCGTCGGGAGCGCGAACTGGTCTATGTCAACAGCACCCGCTACGACGGAGAGATTCATCCCTCTCAGGAAGAACTCGACGGTGGCCGATTCTGGACTATGGATGAAATCCGCGATGCCATCGGCAAGGAACTCCTCACCCCCAATTTCGAAAGTGAATTCCAGCGCTTCTTTTTGAAGTGAACAAGTCCCTGCGCCCTCTCATAATTCCCATAATTCCCATAATTCCCATAAATTCCCATAATTTCCATAATTTCTCATCATGCCCACCAGCGATAAATTCCTTACTCCCAAGGGCGACTACAAGAACCTCATCGCCTTCCAGAAATTAGAGTGCATCTACGATATCACACTCTATTTCATCGAGCACTACCTGCCGAAGATTGGTGACCGCACGGTGGACCAAATGAAACAGGCAGCCCGCTCGGGAAAGCAGAATATTGCGGAAGGCAACGAGACGGGAACCACCTCAATGGAAGCATGCATCAAGCTGGTGAACGTGGCAAAGGCGAGCCTTAAAGAGTTGCAGGAGGACTATGAAGACTATCTGCGCAATCACGGCAATCAGATGTGTGCGAATTGCGCGACGACATCACTCTGGCTAACATTGCACTCGTTCTTATCCACCAAACTGATTTTCTGCTCAGGCGATTGTTGGAGAAGTATAAGCAAGAATTCCTGGAGAATGGCGGCATCAAGGAGCAAATGTCGCAGGCCCGTCGCAGTTGGCGCGAAGAGCATGGAATGGGATATCTGAATGGGAACTACAGGAAGAACGGGAGTAATGAAGACAAATTCGGGAACAAATGATGTGTGAACAAGTGACGGTTCTCCTTTCACATAAACCTTTATAAAGTCATCGTCATAGTCATAGTCATAGTCATAGTCATCGTCATTAATCTTTAAACAGCCACATAGTGGCGCTTAAACAGTCCGAAGGACGCTTAAACAGTTGCGAAGCAACGCTTAACCCTTTATAAATTTTCCGCCTTACATTTTGATTTCTCAATTCTTCTTGTTATCTTTGCAATTAGAACCTAAATCAGAAATCATGGCAAAAAAGGATACGAATATAAGATTTGAAGAGGCCATCTTGAGGGCTGCTGAGTACAAGAGTATGGTGCTTGGACTGATTTTCCTGAAATATATCAGCAATAAGTTTGAGGCGAAAATGCAGCGCCTCACTTCAGAACTGAGCGGTCTCTTCCAAGAGAGCCATCGGCTGGAGGAGGAAATCCGCAAGCAGTTAGGTATAATAGGATTTAACTTATAGATAGTATGAACAAGAAATCCATCAGATTCTTCAATGACCGCGAAGTGCGTGCCGTATGGGATGATGCCCACGCCAAGTGGTGGTTCTCTGCCACAGATATCGTGCGTGCCATCAACGACGAAGACGATTATACAAAATGCCGCAACTATTGGAAATACTTGAAAGGTAAGATGGCGAAAGAAGGAATTGAACTGGTTAGTATCACTAACCACTTCAAATTCCAAGCTCCTGATGGTAAGCAGCGTGCTGCAGATGCACTCGATGCCGATTGTGTACAGACGCTCGCCAAGAACTATCCGAACAACCGTGCCCGAAAGTTTCTTGATTGGTTCATTTATAGTGATAATAGTATTGACGGGCAGAGTAAAAAGAAAGCATATACACTTATGGAGAGCGGACTGCTCGACAGCGTGAAGTCAGGCACTGTGAAAGGTCTGCAGCAGATTCATGCTTTCCTGTTTGGAGGTCTCTACGACTTTGCCGGCAAGATTCGCACGAAGACCATCTCAAAGGGCAACACCATTTTCTGCTTGGCAGAGCATCTACATAATTATCTGAAGACAGTAGAGGCAATGCCTGAAACGACCTTCGACGAGATTGTAGACAAATATGTGGAGATGAATGCAGCCCATCCCTTTATGGAAGGGAATGGCCGTAGTACACGTATTTGGCTTGATTTGATTTTCAAGAAGCAACTGAAGATGTGTGTCGACTGGAGCAAGATAAACAAGAAAGATTATCTTGAAGCCATGATTGCAAGCTACACGGACAGTACCCGAATCCGTGAACTGCTGAAACAAGCTATGACCGACCGCATTGACGACCGCGAAATCTTCATGAAGGGCATCGACTACTCGTATTACTACGAACAGGAAGATTAAGTAATGAACGTGTAATTCTCATTTATGGAAGAGAACAAAAATATAGCAACAAAGGCTGAACAGCAAAATAAAGTGCTGTTTTATCTACAAGTCATTCCCGAATATTTTCCACGCAGTGAGTGGATAATCTATTAAAGAACAAATTGCGAACGCGTGCGTTCGCAATTAGGAGACAACTCGCTTAGGTGGATTTTACAATCTGGCCGAGCGAAGAATCTTAATATTGTAAATTCTCATTTATGGAAGAGTGGAAAGAATATAAGTTCATCCGCCTCATCGGCTTTGTGCAGGACGAAGAAGAGAAGTAATTAAACAGCCACGTAGTGGTGCTTAAACAGCGAAGCGCTTAAACTATTAACCCTTTATTGAGGCCACCCTTTAAAGTCTAACAATCCCTTGACCACCAGTGCCCTTCAAACCGCGACAAGAACTCCTGTTCCGTCATCCAGCAATATTCATCCCATTCCATGGAATCCCCTATCTCCTGCGTTTCGCTTTTGTACTCCAGCCAATGCGTAGAACGGAGTATTCCCCCTAAGTAGTGAGTGTACTGTTGTTCCACATCCGGTTCCCTTTTCAGATTCTCCAACACGTCCAACGTTCCAATAATTTTTCTTTTCTCCATAATCTTTTATTTTCCCCACAGACACCATGCCTATGATTTCGCAAAGGTCGAAGATCAAAGCGACATGGCCAAATCCTTTTGATCTATTTTGATCTATTTTGTTAACTTTTGATCTATTCGTCATTTTCCCGTTTATTTTTTGTTATTTTGCTCGTGATATGAAGAGGTTCAGGGTAGAGATTACCGAGGTTCTCAGTCGCATTGTTGATGTTGAAGCAACAAATGCTAACGAGGCAAAAATGATGGTCGAGAATGACTATCGGGAAAGTTCCATCGTACTGGATTCCTCTGATTATGTAAAAACGGAGTTCTGCGTGAAAGATGAGAAATAAATTACGGAAGCTTGGCAGTTCAAATAAAAAACACTAACTTTGCAACCGAGAGTTATTTATAAGTTCATCTTGTAACGCTTCATTTTTGCGGGTAAAATAGATAGTAGTATCTAAATTCGAAGAGGCTTTTAACGAAAATAGTCCACCAAACTAAAACGTACGGAGAGCCTTGGGGAGTGCGGATACGCCTATGTCGTATAGGCGTACCCCTTCCTTTCATCTCTCTGTACGGGCTTCTGTGGTGGACGGCCTTCGTTAAGGGATGGAATGCGAAGGTGGTACGCCTTCTTTTTTGTCCGCAGCAAACAAAAAAAGATGAACACAGAAGCAAAACCTTTTTTGAAATGGGCAGGAGGTAAAGGACAGTTACTTAGCCAGCTGTCTGAGCATTTGCCAGACAGAATCCATAGAGAACCATTTACATACATTGAGCCGTTTGTTGGTGGCGGTGCGATGTTATTTTATATGTTGCAACGTTTTGACAACATCAAGAATGTCATCATCAATGATGTCAACGAGGATTTGATTCTAGCCTATCGAACCATCAAGAGTGATGTGGAGAAACTTATCTGCAAACTTGGAGAGATGGAGAAAGAATATTTGGACATTGCTGATCCAAACGAACGAAGTAAGCTGTTCTATGAGATACGAGAACGATATAATCAACGTATTGGCGATAGTATTGAACGCATATCGCAACTATTATTTCTGAACAAGACCTGCTTCAACGGTTTGTATCGTGTTAACAAGAAAGGGTTGTTTAATGTACCTTTTGGTAAATATTCCAACCCAACCATCTGTAATGCGAATGTGTTGAGAGCCGATAGCCAACTGTTGCAATCGGCGAAGGTGGAAATCTTTCATGGTGACTATACTCAAACCCTGCAATATGTGGATGGGCTAACATTTTTCTACCTTGACCCTCCGTATCGTCCACTGGATGCCACATCGAGTTTTACGGCATATGCAAAGGGTGATTTCAATGATGATGACCAACGGACCTTGGCTGACTTTTGCCATCAACTTGCAGACCGTGGAATTCTATGGATGGAAAGCAATGCAGATTGTTCTGCCAAGAATCCCGAAGACACTTTCTTCGAGGATTTATATAGGAACTATCGGATAGAGCGTGTCTATGCCTCGCGTTCCATCAATGCCAATCCAAGTAAGCGTGGAAAACTAACCGAACTATTAATCAAGAATTATGAATAAGGATTTTGCTCTCTTTATGTCTCAACTGAAAGAGACAAATCAGACACTCGACTTCTTTTGCGACTTCGACAAGATATCCGCTAATGTCGCAGATGTAGAGATGAGTCTGAACACACTCAACTACCTCATTGGCAGGGAGGATTTATCTAAGGGCGTGAAAGATATATGGCAGCGCGCCCCCAGAGTTTTTGAAGTTTTGGGTATCCTGATTGCCGTCAGAGACGAAGGCAAAAAGCCAGTTGTTGATGGCAACGGAAATGTTGTGCTGTTGAAGAGTTATTTCGAGTCGGCCGAAAAAGTTGAGGAGTTTTTATGCGGAACGGGATTGGCAGAAGTGTTCCAGTCACGCCGTATTAAAAATCTGGTGGATTATGTGTTCGGCATTGAGACAGGTCTTGATACTAACGCGCGTAAAAACCGCAGCGGCCATATCATGGAAGGAACCGTTGCCCGGATTCTGAATGAGAATGATATCGCGTTCCGTCAGGAAGTATATTCATCAGAGTTCCCAGAATTGTCAATACTTGGAACGGATGAAAAACGTTTCGACTTTTTCATAGAGACGGCAAACAAGAAATATCTGATAGAGGTAAATTTCTATAGTGGTGGTGGCTCAAAACTTAACGAAGTGGCACGTGCCTACACGGAATTGGCTCCAAAAGTCAATTCCTTGACAGGCTTCGAGTTCGTTTGGATAACTGACGGAATAGGTTGGAAGTCGGCGCGCAACAAATTGGAAGAGGCCTACAACACAATCCCCAGCGTGTATAACCTGACAAACATCAGCACTTTCATTGATTTGCTGAAGAATGATAAAGCCATACTATAAATCCCCCACCCACGATTTCAACCTGGTTTGCGGCGATACGTTTGAGTTGCTGCCAGAGTTTGATTTCCAGTTTGACATGATATTTGCCGACCCACCTTATTTCCTGTCGAGCGGCGGCATCAGTGTGCAGAGCGGAAAGATTGTGTGTGTGGACAAGGGCGACTGGGACAAGAGCATGTCGCAGGATGACATTAACGCTTTCAACATCAAATGGCTGTCGCTTTGCAGGGATAAACTGAAGAAGAATGGCACGATTTGGATTTCGGGAACCTACCATAATATCTTCTCAGTCGCCAATGCCCTGACGCAACTTGGATATAAGATTCTGAACGTGATAACATGGGCCAAGACAAACCCGCCGCCCAACATCTCGTGCCGCTATTTCACCTATTCCACGGAGTTCATCATCTGGGCTCGCAAAAGTGAGAAGGTGGCACATTATTATAATTATGACTTGATGAAGCACATCAACGACGACAAGCAGATGACCGATGTGTGGCGACTACCAGCCATCGCTCCATGGGAAAAGACTTGCACAAAGCATCCCACGCAAAAGCCGCTTGGATTGCTGAGCCGTATTATCCTTGCATCAACAAAAGCGGGTGCATGGATACTCGACCCGTTTGCTGGAAGCAGCACAACGGGCATTGCTGCCAACCTTTTGGGCCGCCGTTTTCTTGGCATAGAGCGTGAAGAGGAGTTTGCCGCCATCAGCAAAGCCCGTCGTGAAGAAATTGAGGACGGCAAGACGTTCTCAAAGTACAAGCGGAAGATTCCTGACATCATGAAGGCCGAGGACAAGCAGCTGGATTGCTTTGCATGTGGCGAAGAAATCGTTGAGCGGTTGCCGTTCTTGGAAGATTAGATGTGAAAGAAGAAAAAACGGGAGTAGCACATCGGATTTTCTGCGATTATTCTTGCATTGTATATAGTTTTTTGTTATCTTTGCCCTTACTCCTCCAAAGGAGAAGCAGGAAACGCCCTGCATAAGAAATATAACAAACTGATTTGCTATGAAAAGGATCTTACGTTATGTTGCCATTGCATTGCTCCTGGCCATCGTGGGGGGATGTGTTTACCTAAACAGGCTGCTGCCTATCGTTACGGGCTATGCGGCAAAGAATCTGGCCTCGGCGGTGTTCGTTTCGGGGCGAGAGGCAAAGGATGTGGAAGCGATCGACCTGAACTTTTCGTTCGTCCGCTACACGAGCAACACGGTGGACTATGAGAACAAGACGGTGACCAGCCGCTTCCTTTGGAGCAAATCTACTGCGGCTTACCGTGAAGGCTACGGTGTCACATTGCTGCGCGGTATCACGGCTGAAGAGTTGAGGAAACGGCGGTTCCCGAAGGGCGTGCCCAGCGAAACGTCGGTGAAAGCGGATTCTTCAGCGAGGGGACAACTGCCTGTGGGCGACTCGGCCTTGGCTGAACGACTTGCGCCCATAGCGAAGGCTTTTGTTGGTGAGCGTGCCTATAAAGGACATCCGTTTGCTTTTGTGGTTTTGCACAAGGGTGGTGTGGTGGCAGAATGCTATGACAAGGGCATCGGCCGTGACACAAAGCTGCTAAGCTGGAGCATGGCAAAGAGTTTTGCAAATGCACTTATCGGTCTGATGGTGAAGGACAGTCTGCTGGACATTCATGCACCGATGGATATTCCCGAATGGCAGGGCGACGGACGAAAGGCGATTACCTTACACGACCTGATGCAGATGCAGAGCGGACTGGAGTGGAACGAGGATTATGGTGCACGGTCTGACGTTAACATCATGCTGCATTGCGAACGCGACATGGGCCTCTATGCCCTCTCGAAGCCACTGGAACACAAGCCTGGCACATACTGGCAATACTCGAGTGGCACTACTAACATCGTGATGCGCTATCTGCGCAGCCGCTTTCCTTCAGAAGAGGCATTTATCGGCTATATGCGCTCGCGGCTCTTTGACCCGCTGGGCATCGTGAGACCAGTGTTCGAGCAGGACCTGAGCGGCACGTTTG
>CACZVX010000070.1 GCA_902784755.1 uncultured Prevotellaceae bacterium | reverse complement strand
CAATATTGAAACGGCGTGAAATGGCGATAACCTGCGCGGCGACTTCAGGTCGAACGTAGATTTCCATCCTATGACCGCAGTTGAATACCTTGTACATCTCTTTCCAGTCGGTCTTGCTCTGTTTCTGAATCAGCTTGAAAAGCGGTGGGATGGGGAACATGTTGTCTTTTATGACGCGACAATTGTCTGACACGAAATGGAGCACTTTGGTCTGGGCGCCACCCGTGCAATGTACCATTCCGTGAATCTCAGGGCGGAGTTCGTCGAGCAATACCTTGATGACAGGAGCGTAGGTGCGGGTAGGAGAGAGCACCAGCTGTCCGGCGCTGATGGTAGTTTCCACGGTCTGAACCTCGGAATCCTTCACGACCGAATAGCTGACAGGCACCTCATCATCGAGTCGTTTCAAGCCGCTATACACCAGTTCGTCGGGCACCTGATGGTCGTAGCTCTCGGGATATTTCTCGGCAAGATATTTCGAGAACACATCATGACGGGCAGAAGTGAGTCCGTTAGAGCCCATACCGCCGTTATAACGGCTCTCGTAGGTGGCCTGACCGGTTGAAGAAAGACCCACGATGACATCTCCTGGACGGATGTTTGCGTTGTCAATTACATCGCTTCGCTTCATGCGACAGGTGACCGTTGAGTCCACAATAATGGTACGCACAAGGTCGCCCACATCGGCCGTTTCACCTCCTGTGCCATAGATGCCGATTCCCATCTCGCGCATCTGCTTCATCAGTTCGTCCGTACCGTTGATGATGGCAGAAATCACTTCACCTGGGATGAGCATCTTGTTGCGCCCGATGGTGGAAGAAACGAGGATGTTGTCGACGGCTCCCACACAAAGCAAGTCGTCGGTATTCATCACGAGTGCATCCTGCGCAATGCCCTTCCATACGGACAGGTCGCCCGTTTCCCTCCAGTACATGTAGGCCAATGAAGACTTTGTGCCAGCCCCATCAGCGTGCATGATATTGCAGTATTCGGGATCTCCTCCGAGGATATCTGGAATGATTTTGCAGAAAGCTTGCGGGAAAATACCTTTATCAATATTTTTGATGGCGGCGTGTACATCCTCTTTGGCTGCACTCACGCCGCGCATCATATAACGGTTGCTATTATCCATTGCGTCTTTTAGAATTTAACCTCTGGAGCCTTGTCAGCACCTGCCTGTGCTTCAAACTTGGTCATGCGATCAAATCCAAAGAGACCTGCGAAGATATTCTTTGGGAACGAACGAATGTTTGTATTGTAAGTCTGCACAGCTGCGTTGTACTTGTTACGGGCTTCGTTGATACGATTCTCACAACCTTCCAACTGTGTCTGTAAAGACATAAACTGCTCGTTTGCTTTCAGGTCGGGATAAGCCTCGCTGACAGCAATCAGTTTACCCAAGGCAGAAGTAACGTCACCCTGTGCCTGCTGGAACTGCTGGAGTTTTTCGGGTGTGAGATTCTCTGTGTCAAGTGTTATCTGTGTAGCCTTGGCACGAGCTTCAATAACCTCCTTGAAAGTATTCTCTTCGTGTTTGGCATAGCCCTTCACAGTTTCTACAAGATTAGGAATAAGGTCTGCACGACGCTGATAAGAACTCTGGACATTGGCTGCAGCTGTTGTAGCTTTTTCCTGGTCCTGCACCATACCGTTGTAGGCATTACATCCCTGCATACAAAGAATGACAGCAATAACAACGATCACTAAAATTGTAATACTACCTTTTTTCATAATTTCAATTATTAAATGTTTAATTAATATCTTAAATCATTAACTCCTAACTTCTTAATTCTTAACTCTTAATTCTTAATTCTTAATATCTACCAGCCTCCTCCGGCGCCACCGCCTCCGAAGCTGCCTCCGCCAAAGCTTCCGCCACCTCCGAAACCGCCTCCGAAGCCGCCTCCGAAGCCACCGCCTCCTCGCCAGCCAGAACCCCAGGAACCGCCACTACCAGCACGGTCACGGCCAAAACCTGTGAATCCTGTTCCACCGAGAGAAGATAGGACAAGCCAGCGATATTTTTCATTGAGGACGCCATAGCCAGTCATCCAGAAGAAAAGAATGAGGAAAATCCAAGTCTCAAAATCCATTCCTTCAGAAGATTCTGTATTATTACTCAGCCGGTATTCATCAGGAGCAGCGGGAAGTGGTTTCCCTTTGACTAACTGATAAGTGGCGTTAACAAGCTGATACATACCCTCATTGGGATTATTGACTTTCATGTATGGAGTGAGATAGGTACGTGCCAACTGACTGCATTCCGCATCCGTCAGGTCAGCTTCCAATCCTCTTCCTGGAGCGATGAAATATTTTCGGTCTTTATAGGCAACCACCATCACTAATCCGCGATTGGTCTCTTTGTCGCCAACTCCGTAGTTGTTTCCCAAGTCCTGAGCAACACGGAATACATCCGCATTCTCCACAATTTCTTAGAATAACGTTCATGGAGTCAACTGTAGCCTGTCGAAGAACAGTATCAGGATTGGAGACATATTGATTGCGGTCCTGCAGATAGGGGACAGGAATGTTCTCAGCATTCCATTCCTTCACTTCCTGACGAGCTGGTGTAATCATTTCATTTTGATTCCACTGGCTGGTACAAGAAAAGATGCAACAGCACAAGCCTAACCAGAAGAGAACGCCGAAGAAACGTTTGTAGAACTTGAATCGCGGCAGATCTTTCTTTTCTTCGTAAGGAAGCTTCAAGTAACTACTGTCGGCGGGCTGCAACTTGAAATGCTCTGCATAATAGGCAATGCCAGCAAAAACAATAAACAAAACAGCAAATCCGCCGAAAAGAAGAACCCATGGAGACAACAAATTACCCAGAAAATCGGCTAATATGATGCTGCCATAAAAGATTGCCATGAAGAGTAAAGCACTCAACATGCAGCCTGTTACACTATTCTTCTTTTGATCTAATTCCTTGTTCATTCTCTACCATTCCAGAATTCCCATGAAGCAAAAGCTTGTAAAAGTAGCATTTCAAGACCATTCTTCACCTGAGCACCTTGTTTAAGTCCATTCTTCATGAACCTTGTCTGATCAGGATTATAAATCAGGTCATAGAGGATATTGTGACTGTCGAGAGCCTCATAGGGAAGCTTCGGACATTCATCAAAATGAGGATACATACCAACTGGAGTACAGTTCACAATAACGTTGTATTCCCGGACTACATCGGGGGTGATGGTCTCATACTGAATCGTATTGGGACGCTCATAACGGCTGACGAATACGGTTTCCAAACCGAGTGACTTCAATCCATAGTTAATGGCCTTAGAAGCACCTCCTGTGCCCAATATAAGCGCTTTCTTATGATGTTTCTCCAACATGGGTTCGATGCTTTTGGTGAAGCCTATGACATCACTATTGAATCCGCGCAGCTTCACGCTATTGCCTTTATGTGTGACACGAATAACATTCACGGCACCGATGGCACGTGCTTCCGGACTCACAGAGTCAAGGAATCTGATAACCTTTTCTTTATAAGGTATAGTAACATTAAGTCCTTTCAGTTGAGGAGTTGATGCTAAAACCTCCTGAAGGTCATCAATCGTTGGAATTTCAAAATTGATGTATTCCGCGTCGATGTGCTCATTTGCGAACTTCTCGTTGAAATAACTGATTGAAAATGAATGCCCTAGCGGGTAGCCGATTAATCCGTACTTGTCCATTTTTATTCCTCCTTTTCTTTATTTTGTTGCGATATAGAGTGTGCAGATACCGAAAGTGAGCCGATTGAAACGGTATTCAGCAAAACCAGCTTTCTTTAGAATCTGCATCATCTGTTCTCCTTGTGGAAAGGCCTCGATGGTTTTTGTCAGATAGCTGTAGGCGCTGTTGTCTTTCGAGATGAGTTTGCCATAGACGGGCAGGAACGAGTGGCTGTAGAGCCAGAAGAGTTGCTTCATAGGAAAACTCACGGGAGTTGTCAGCTCCACGATGGAGAGCTTTCCGCCTTTCTTCAGCACACGGCACATTTCAGCAAGTCCTTTGTCTAGGTTTTCAAAGTTGCGAATGCCAAAAGCAGCCGTCACAGCATCGAAGCTTTCATCTGGATAGGAGAGTTCAAGACAGTCTTGCTTCTCAAATGAAATAATATCTTCAAGATGCGCCTTCTTCACTTTCTGTTTTCCTATTTCCATCATTCCCTCAGAGATGTCGGCCCCTATGAGTTTACGGGGTTTTAGCATCTGGGCAGCCAGAATTGCAAAATCTCCAGTGCCTGTTGCAATGTCGAGCATGGTCTGAGGCTGATGGGGCACCAACTCCTTAATGGCCTTACGCCGCCAGCCTTTGTCGATATTCCACGACAGCCGATGGTTCAAGGTGTCATAAGTGGGAGCAATGTCGTCGAACATCTGTTCCACTTGTGCTGCCTTCTCCGATTCTTCGCCGTAGGGGGTAATCTTTTCCTGATCGTACATACTTATTGGGCAAATAGGGATTATGGGGGCTAATAGGAGTTGTTGGGCGCCTGGAATTATCTGTTCTTCAGATATTCGCTCACATTCTTTTCGATGCGGGCAGCAATGTCGCCTTCCTCGGTGGCTTTGTCGAAGCGCTCACCGGTGATATGCTCATAGAGTTCGATGTAGCGGTCGCTTACGCTCTCGGCATATTCATCAGTAATTTCAGGCATCACCTGTCCGGGTTCGTTCATAAAGTTATGCTCGATAAGCCACTGGCGGACAAACTCCTTGGAGAGCTGTTTCTGAGGCTCACCCTTTGCAAACTTCTCCTCGTAGCCATCTGCATAGAAATAACGGCTGCTGTCGGGAGTGTGAATCTCATCGATGAGATAAACCTTGCCGTCACGCTTACCAAATTCGTATTTTGTATCCACAAGAATAAGACCCTGACGGGCAGCGATTTCCTGACCACGCTTGAAAATACGGCGGGTATAGTCTTCCATCACTTCATAGTCTTCCTTGGAGACAATGCCCTGGGCAATAATTTCCTCCTTGGAGATATTCATGTCGTGGCCTTCGTCAGCCTTAGTGGTAGGAGTGATGATGGGCTCTGGGAAACGCTCATTTTCACGCATTCCATCAGGTAGTTTCACGCCGCAAATCTCGCGGACACCTTTCTTGTAGTCGCGCCAGGCAGAACCCGTGAGGATAGAGCGGATAATCATCTCCACACGGAATCCTTCGCATTTCAAGCCTACGGTCACCATGGGGTCTGGTGTTGCCAACTTCCAATTGGGGCAGATGTCAGTCGTTGTGTCGAGGAACTTTGCTGCAATCTGGTTCAATACCTGTCCCTTGAAGGGAATTCCTTTGGGCAGAACCACGTCAAAAGCCGAGATTCTATCGGTAGCGACCATCACGAGCAGGTCGTCGTTGATGTTGTACACGTCGCGCACCTTTCCGTGGTACACACTCTGCTGTCCATCAAAGTGGAAGTCAGTATTAGTTAATGCTTTCATTTTCTATTGTTGTTATGTTCTACTTTTCTTTTATAAATTTTGTTACCAGCCTTTTGTAATATTGTTTCAAGGGTGTGGTAATACTGTTACCAAGCCGTGGTAATTCCATTACAAACGCGTTGTAACATCGTTACCAACATGTAGTAACGCTATGTCTCTTCCGCACTTTTCTGCTGACGGTCGAATGCTTCATAGGCATTCACTATCCGTGTGACGAGTTTGTGGCGTACAATATCTTTCTTGTTAAGTTCCACAAAGGAGATTCCCTCCACACCTTTTAATATACGGATGGCCTCACGTAGTCCGCTCTGGTGTTCGCGAGGAAGGTCCACCTGCGTCATGTCGCCTGTAATAATCATCTTGGTATTCCATCCCATACGGGTAAGGAACATACGGATTTGAGCAGGAGTGGTGTTCTGAGCCTCATCGAGAATAACAACGGCATCACTCAGCGTGCGGCCTCGCATAAAGGCAAGCGGAGCAATCTGAATGACGCGTTTTTCCATCATGTCTTGTAATTTCACGGCTGGAATCATATCCTCCAAAGCGTCATAAAGCGGTTGGAGATAGGGATCAATCTTGTCTTTCATATCTCCCGGCAGGAATCCAAGTTTCTCACCAGCTTCAACTGCAGGACGGGAAAGAATAAGTTTCTTGGCTTGCTTTTCTTTTAATGCTCTTACAGCAAGAGCAATACTGAGATAAGTTTTGCCTGTTCCTGCAGGACCAACCGCAAAGAGCATATCGTCCTTATCAAAACCGTCAACGAGTTTTTGCTGATTTTCGGAACGGGGTTTGATTGGGCGGCCGCTGATGCTGTAACATACAACACCCTTCACGGCGTCTTCTTTAGTTTTATTTCCGTGAATGATGTCAAGAATGTCTTCTTCAGTAATCCTGTTGTATTTCAAAACATGTTTGCGCATTACTTCTACTTGCTCTTCGAAGGTGCCCATCTGTTCCTCATCTCCTAAAACACGTAACACATTGTCACGAGCAACAATACGAAGCTTCGGAAAAAGAGCTTTGAGCATTTGCAAGTGACTGTTACCAACCCCATAGAATACCATGGGGTCAATATCTTCAAGTACAATATGCTTTTCTATCACGTGAAATACAAATTTTTCTGCAAAATTACAATAAAGTTTTGAGATTCGTGTAAAATTTAATACCTTTGTGCTTGAAAAAGAAGAAAAAATTAATGAAGATTACAAAAAACAGATATTTAACAGGCTTTGCGATAATTGTCGCGATATTAGCTTTGATTCGTTTTATTTTCCCTTCCGTAGCTGAACCTAAGTTTGTGGCAGAAGAGATTCAAAAAGATTCAATTGAGGTTGAGGTTGCTGAAGTTCCAGAGAAAAACATAGTCGAAAATGAAACTGACAAAGCTAAAGAAAATGCAGCTGTTAAGGAAACAGAAATAAAAGAAGAGACAAAGATAGAAACCGTTCAACAGGAAGTAGCTGAAAGCGAGCCTAAGTTAATTGCCAGACATTCACGATTCTTTAATGCAGATGGAACGCCCGTTAAGAACAGGATTCTGAGCGTTCCCAGTTATAAAGAGGCCTTTCCTGACAGCCAGTCCGTTCAATATGCGGCTGCTTGTAAATGGGGTGTAAAATCGGTCCAGAACCGAGAAGAGGCCGAAAGCCGTAAGCGTGAACTTGTCTATGTCGGTTCCAATCCATATTATTTTGTGGACAAAATGAATCGTTCTATACCTTATTTAGTACCTCGCGCTGCTGTTTTGCTAAATGATATCGGACGGGCATTCTTCGATAGTCTGCAGATGAAGCAGGTCCCTCTTCATAAAGTAATAGTAACCAGCGTATTACGTACCAAGGATGACGTAACAAAACTACGCAATTACAATCATAATGCCACAGAGAACTCGTGTCATCTTTATGGAACGACATTCGACATCTGTTACAACCGTTATAAGACAGTTCAAGACCCCAAAGGCCCCAAGCGTCGTCAGGTACAGAACGATACGCTCAAATGGGTGCTTAGTGAGGTTTTGAATGATATGCGCCAAAATAAGCGCTGCTATGTAAAGTATGAAGTGAAGCAGGGCTGCTATCACATCACCGTCAGGTAATCAATGATCTTAAGAACTGGCCTTTAATAATCATCGTCATCAGAAGCATCAACTGCATCTAATGAAAGATCTTCCGGATTTTCCTCGTATGTTGTACGATAGCTTTCTTCGGTGAGTCTATCCTCATCGTAGTCGTCATCGTCCTCGTCGGGCTTTCCGTAGGTATCTTCTATTTCAGGAGCATCCTCATCTTCGTTTTCCTCAGAATCCAGATCCTCGTCTTCATCATCCACCCCAAATTTCAAGCGTGGTTTCTCAACGAGAGGTTTTTCCTTTGCGAAAATGGCCTCTACCCATGAACCCTTTGGTATCTCGAGCACTTCGAAACCGTCTTCTATTTTCTTCTCATACATTCCGCCTTTCTTTTTTAGACGGTCTTTAGGAAGGGTAGTGGTGGAAATGTCAAAACCACTCTGAATAATATCCTGGATACTCTGAGAAAGAGAATCCCAACCACCTCCGAAATTACGGTTTAGAACTTCAATGAGTTTAGCAGCCGAGATGTGTCGGATATTTTCGTAAGTTAAGTCAGTTACCCGCATAATCGGACGTTTTTTAATTCCCCACTTAACCTTGTTGGCTTCATCCACACGAACCATTCCCACTTTGAAGCCGCGTTCCTCATATTTCTTAACGACTTCAGGCTTGTCAATCTTGATTTCTTCAATATCAAAAGCCGAGCGGATTATGTCGGTGTAATGACGTACATTATCTTTCAAATCGGCATCTTTCTCAGCCGCTTCCCACATTCGGAATACATCGTTCTCCTGAAGATCCCATACATTACTCTTATTGATGGTCTTCAAAGTAAGTGCTTTAGCTGTTTCTTTCATATTCTTGGTTGATTTTATTTTTTGAATTCAAATTTGTCACGGTCTTTCAAAACGCAGAATTTTTCGCGGAATTCCTTTAACTTTTCCACATTGATTTCAGCAGTAACAGTAGTCTGCTGTTGTGTCAGATCTTCTATGATGGTTTCTCCACGAGAATCTATAATCGAACTGTGACCAATGTAATGACAATTGGGATCATCGCCCACGCGATTACACCCGATAACAAAACATTGGTTTTCTATAGCTCTTGCACGGAGAAGAACAGACCAGACGTTTTTGCGAGATTCAGGCCAATTGGCTACACAGATGATAGCATCATAGTCTTCCTGGTAACGCATCCAAACGGGAAACCTAAGGTCGTAGCAGGTTACGAGTAAAAATCTGATACCCTGCCATTCCACTACAGTACGTCTCCTTCCGGTAGAGTAGAACTTATCCTCACCTCCATATTTAAATAGGTGGTGTTTGTCGTATGTTGTAATGTCTCCGTCAGGTTTCACAAAGAATAGTCTGTTAACACTCTTTCCCTCTTCTGTTTGAATAGCCAGACTTCCACAAATAGCCGCATTGACGCGCTTGGCTGTTGTCCACATCCATTGCAAAGCTTCTTTTTGGTCGGCAACACGGACATCCGTCACAAAACCAGTACTCCACATTTCGGGCAACACATATAAATCTGAGCCTTCGGCCTTAGCTATAAGTGCTTCAGCTTCAGCGATGTTATCAGCCGGAGATGACCATTTTATGTCGGTTTGCAGAAGAGTGATTTTCATAAAACCTTTTAATCTTGTTCTTCTTTCTGTGGCAAAGGTAATGCATGTCACACATAAAACAAAATAAAAACATGATTTTTTTTCAAGAATCTTCTATTTTTAATTATTTATTTTTTACTTTTGCAATCAATATGTCACAACCGCTAGCTGAAAGGATGCGTCCCCGCACGCTCGACGAATATATCGGTCAGAGTCATTTGGTGGGGGAGAATGCCGTTCTCCGAAAAATGATTGAATCGGGGCGCGTCACTTCTTTTATCATGTGGGGACCTCCAGGAGTTGGAAAGACGACACTTGCTCAGATTATTGCTCACCGATTGGAAACGCCATTTTATACGTTAAGCGCTGTGACCAGTGGTGTGAAGGATGTGCGTGACGTCATTGAGAAAGCATCAAAAGGCCGATTCTTCAACGAAAACTCACCTATTCTTTTTATTGATGAAATACATCGTTTCAGCAAGTCTCAGCAAGATTCGTTATTGGGAGCTGTGGAAAGGGGAGTTGTGACTCTTATAGGTGCCACAACTGAGAATCCTTCATTTGAGGTAATCCGTCCCTTACTTTCACGATGCCAGCTCTATGTTCTGAAATCACTTGAAAAGGATGATTTGTTGAAGCTGTTAAATAGGGCCATCACTCAAGACATTTATTTAAAAGAACGAAAGATTGAGGTGAAAGAAACTGGAGCCATTCTTCGTTATAGTGGTGGTGATGCTCGAAAGCTTCTCAATATTCTTGAACTAGTTGTCGAATCAGCAAATGGTAACAGCTTGGAAATCACCGATGAACTTGTTGAAAACCGACTTCAACAGAATCCCTTGGCTTACGATAAAGATGGCGAAATGCATTATGATATTATTTCTGCCTTTATCAAGAGTATCCGGGGGAGTGATCCAGATGCAGCTCTTTATTGGATGGCCCGTATGATTGAAGGGGGAGAGGACCCTCAGTTTATAGCCCGACGAATGGTGATTAGTGCAGCTGAAGATATCGGACTGGCAAATCCAAATGCCTTATTACTGGCTAATGCTGCTTTTGACGCTGTTATGAAAATAGGCTGGCCTGAAGGAAGGATACCTCTTGCAGAATGTGCAGTCTATCTGGCAACTTCTCCGAAGAGCAATTCAGCCTATATGGGTATAGGGAAAGCATTGAGACTTGTGAAAGAAACAGGAAACCAACCTGTTCCACTTCATTTACGTAATGCACCTACACAACTAATGGCGGATCTCGGGTATAGTGACGGTTACAAGTATGCGCATGATTATCCTGACCATTTTGTAGAACAGCAGTTTCTTCCAGATGCACTTCGCAATGAACGTCTTTGGCATGCTCAAAGACATACGCCAAGCGAAGAGAAGCTTTATCAGCGGATGATTCAATGCTGGGGTAAACGATTTGAAGACAAATAATGGAAACAATACAGTTTATTATCGAGTTTCTTGGAACCTTTGCCTTTGCTATTTCAGGAACACGTTTGGCCGCTTCTAAACAATTTGATTGGTTTGGTGGCTATGTGGTAGGATTGGCAACCGCTATAGGTGGTGGAACACTTCGTGATTTGATGTTAGGACTAACACCATTCTGGATGACTAACTCCATTTACCTTATTTGTACGGGTTTTGCACTTATTGTCACCATTATTTTCAGAAAGAGACTGGTCGGCTTGAACCATACTTGGTTTATTTTCGATACATTTGGCCTTGCACTCTTTACGATTGCTGGCATTCAAAAATCACTTTATGCGGGACAGCCGTTCTGGGTAGCGATTGTGATGGGTTGTATTACTGGTGCTGCAGGAGGTGTTTTACGTGATGTACTCATTAATGAGGTTCCACTTATTTTCCGAAAAGAGATTTATGCAATAGCATGTATTATTGGTGGTTTCGTCTATCAGCTTTGTAATTGGCTTCATTTTAGCTTGGAAGTAACGGTTATTATCAGCTTCATGAGTGTTGTAATCGTTAGAGTTTTAGCTGTAAAATACCATATTAGCTTACCTCATTTGAAGGTAGAATAATGGTCGACGGACTGAAAATCATACTTTTTTCGAAAAAAGTCTCAAAAACATTTGGTCGTTTCAATAAAACGCTGTACCTTTGCACTCGCTTTTAAGGAACTAAGTTCTAGAAAAGAATTGGTTCCGTAGCTCAACTGAATAGAGCATCTGACTACGGATCAGAAGGTTGTGGGTTTGAATCCCGCCGGAATCACTTAAAACAAAGACCTCGGCTATTAAAGTCGAGGTCTTTTTATTTCTACAGAATGGTTTAGTAGGGAATGGTTTTGGATTACTTGAATATAGCTACTGTTGCAATCATCGTAATAATGCTGCAGATTGTCATGAGAGGGACACAGATTGCAAGCAGTATTCGAAGCCATACAGGTATACGGTTTTGACGTACTTGAGCCTCATCCCGACGCATGTCTATACGACGAATCATACTGTTTACATTCTCCACCAATTGCCAGTTGTATTGCTCCATTTTGTTGATAAGAACATCGAGTTTATGAGGAATCTCCGATAAATCTTCAAGACGCTCAACAATTTGCGGGTATGCCTTTACCTGTTTGTCAAACTGTTCCTTTACTGTGTTGCTTACGTCAATAAAAGAGTCACGTTCTTCGTTAATGATATCCTTGAAGGTTTCACTTTGCTCCACGAGTTGACGTTTTAACTCTGTAACACTATAAAACGAAGTGTCCTTGATTTCCTTCAAAGCTTCGCGAAGAGCATTGTCACTTTCACCTAATTCCCTGGCAATCTCTTGCTTGTGGCGACGGAAGAAGTCGCGTATCTCAATCAGTACTTCCAGTTCTTCTTTTTCCATTCTGTTGCGTTATTTCTGCATTTGGAGTTCAGCACGGGCAATCACCACCCAATAGTTATTTTGTTTCTTCACTTTTCCCTTGCTCTTTAATTGGAATCCGCGGGCTTCTTTCAGCGGACAGCCATCATAGCGGATTACACCCTCAATGGCCGGCAGTGATTTCAGACGCATCAGGTCGATGGGCTCAAATTCAGCTTCTGTTGTAGAGAGATAGTGCACGCTGAAGAAACACTCATCACGCAATTCATCATACTGGTCATTGAAAAGTGCAGATTCCGCATCACCCTTAGGCGCACCAAAGTATCCGTCTTTTGGGAGTTGGGGGGCTACAGGCTTCGGGGTAAATGAGAAACTGGAATTATCACCACTTACCGAAGCAGCAATACGCATAGGACGTTCCAGCTTGTTAAGCCGTTCTTCGATGACCTTAATTTTGTCTGTAGAATCACAATCGGTCTGAATGCTTACCACCTTCTTGCGAAGTGCCTGAATGTCATCGGCCGTATCTTCCGATTGCTTTTCTGTTTCTTTCTTAAGTTTCTGCAAATCGATGAATGTCTTGATAGACAAAAGGAGGGCCGTAAATGCGATAATGAAGATGATGGTAATGATAGCAGGATCGTTCATGGTTTTTCTTTTTTTTATGGTTTATTTCACGGCGTGATAGATGGCATTGGAAAGTTCGTGGATGGCTCCTTTGATAGGATAGAAGAAAAGTGTTTCTTCCAACCGGTCCTCACCGTCACTTTCTTCGCGGCGCTGCTGGAGTCCTTTGCGGAGATAGGTGGCAATGTCCTTGTAGCATTCCGTACGGGCTATCTGAAGCGATTGTTTGGAAACGCCAAAGTTAGCATCAAAATCAAAAGCATCATCAAGATCTTTGAGCACAAAGTCGTAGAATGTCTTGATGGCTTCCTCAGAACGGCTGATGTATTCGTCATCCACATGGTCGTAGGTGTCTTCCTTAGAAATAAAGTCAGGACCGAAGGCTTTCTTAATGACAATTTTGTCACGGTCGTCACTAACTATATCTCCCAGAAGTCCTCCTTTACAAGTACTTTCTTTAGGATTAGCGCCACTTTCGAAACCGAGGATTTCCAGTTCTTTGTCGTATTTGCGTCCCACCACACGTTCAATAATCAGCTTGGTGAAAGCTGCCAACTGTTGTTCATCGGTCGTCAGCACGGTAATGAGTTTCGAACCATTACCGGAGAACGAAATATGGCGTGGCATTTCAAGACCTTTGGCCTTGATGATCTGAGCCACATGATAGATGATGGCCGAGTAGAAGAGAATGAAGATGACCTTGAAGTTTTCATCATCCTGCAGCATGTGGTTGAAATCCACATACTTGGAATCCAGTCCGCGAACCATAGAGTTCTCCTTCAGCGTGAAGAGGAAAGAAGCCATGTTGGATGGCTGTACGTTGTTCTCGCTGTTGAAGATAGAGAGCAACTCCGTCAGTTTATTTTCAGTCAAAACGCGATGAATCTGTTCCTTATAGCAGTCAACGATACCGTTTGACATATCCACGTCGGAGAAAGAATTCTCAAAGACGGAGTTGGCAGCGAAACGGAAGGATGTCACGTACTGAATCTCTTTATCGCGTGCAAAAGCAATATCCGTAGTACCGCCACCGATATCAATATTAACCAGATTGGTTGCATTGGCATAGCGACGGAAGAAATACTGGATAGGAGCAGCCGACTCCGACATGTTGGATGTCTGCCCGCTTGCAAAGTACTTGTTGTATGCGGAATTCCAGGTTTCACGCAGGTTCTTCAGACGTTTTGGAGCCATACTTATAGGATAGAACCACGTGATTTTGACACGCTGTAGATCACCTTGTTCTATAAGCACCTTATTGCGAATCATCAGCATCAGTGTCTCTACATAACTCTCCATCACACGGAGCATTTCTCCTTTACCCCATTTGATGTTATAGATGTTGCGGTTATACAGATAGGATTCGCGTTTGTCGTAGGTGAGCGGAATGTTCACCAAGCCGAACGGACGCACAATCTCATGCCACTTGGTGGTTTGGGCAGCAGAAAGAACCGTACGGGTAGGGAAATGGAAGTCGCTCTGCTGGCTGACGGCCAACGGCAGGAAATCGCGTTCCATCAGAGACTGCTCAGCCAGGAGATCATCCTGCAACTGGCGACCGTTAAACTGCAACATAGAAGGTGTGAAGAACTCGCTATATGGTTTCCCAATCTGTTCGTAGGAGAACACTTGCGATGTGGGACCATTGTTCACACGATATTCAATATGTGTGTTAGAGGTACCGAGGTCAATGGAGAAATCGAAGGCGTTGACACTCTGCTGCTCTTTGAAAAGCGGCACGATTACGCCCGTATTTCCCTCAGTATCCTCCACCTCAATATGGTCAAAGTTGTTGTTGGCAACCGTATAGTTCTCTGCCTTGTAGTTGGCAGCTCTGTTCTGGTTGCGGCAATCCATTACCACGTCGGCAATCTGCTGGTCACCCTTGAAGAATTTCAAGGCATATTTGCGAGAATAGGTGGAAATGCAACTCACGGTATAGAGCGCATCCTGCTCCTGACGGAAACGAATGAGCGGCATGACGAAGCCGGCAAAGTCAAACTCGCGCATTCCACCGATATTGTGTTGCGGATCAGCCTCATTCTCACCATAGAAATTACGGGAATATTCCACATACTTATTCCTGGAACGGCTCTTCACGGGAATGCGAAGCGTAACCTTCACCGAACCACCTGCCAGACGCTCCATTTCGAACATAGGCGATCCGTCCACCATTGGCTGCATTAGGTCTTCTACATCAAAGTATTTGAAG
>CACZVX010000069.1 GCA_902784755.1 uncultured Prevotellaceae bacterium | reverse complement strand
AAACAGCGTAAAGTATATATAAATCTCATTGATGGCACCCGTCAAAGTTTTAATATTTGGCAGGTGGATAGCATAACTTTTGGTTATGATGAAGATGATTCTTTGAAGGCAGACATTATTTCAAAGCCCGTGGATTTAGGACTTAGTGTAAAATGGGCCTCTTTTAATGTTGGTGCGACCGATTCCTTAAGCGTTGGTTATCTGGTAGGATGGGGTGATGCAACTGGTTTAAACCGCTCCCTATCTTTGGAATATTATCCTACACTTAATCCCAAAGGTAATATCATCAATACAGAAAATGACTTGGCTAAAGTGATGTGGGAAGATCAGTGGCGTATGCCTACTGAGGGAGAAATTCAAGAATTGGTTGATTCTTGTGATTGGACATATGTACACGAAGGTGATGCGAGAGGCTATTTGGTCAAGTCACGAAAAAATGAAAATAGTATCTTCCTTCCATTGACAGGCAAGCGTGAAGGTAGTGATGATGATGTTACAGACAAGAATATAGGTTTCTATTGGTCTGGTATATTGGCAGAGAATAAAGATAATGCTGTGATGCTCAGTATCCGTGAGTCTGGTAGGAACACGACGGAGATGCTTCGTTCTACCGGTCTGGCTATCCGTCCTGTCTATGGTGACTATCGGCAGAAGGTAGAGGTGTCTTTCGATGAGGGTAATGTCAAGAAAGACAAGACGAGTGCCACTTTCCCACTTAATTTCACAGGTTCGTTAAGTTTCGTCACTGAATATGGCGTGGCTTATGCTACTTCTGAAGCTACACTTGATGTGCAGGGAAATAGTAAGGTGAAAGTTACTGGTGAACCCAAAGAGGCAGAGACTATCAAAGTGACTGGTTTGGAGCCCAATACAACCTATTATTTCAAGGCTTACGCTATTACGGAAGGCAACTATACAGAGAGTGAGGTCTTTACGATTACGACAGATGCGAAGTTCCCCATCCCTGAGGCTGTTGACCTTGGCTTGAGCGTGAAATGGGCGAAGTGGAACATGGGTGCCTCTTCCGAATATGATTCAGGTGACTGGTATGGATGGGGTGATCCAACAGGTGAGAAGACATCTACGATTAGTTCCGATTATGCCAACGGATACAACAAACCCAGTATCTGTGGCACCAGCTTGGATATTGCTACCCAGAACTGGGGAGAGGGCTGGCGTTTGCCTACCGCTGAAGAGGTGAAGGAGTTGTTGGATAAATGTAAGAGGACAGCTGTTACCAAGAATGGTGTCGCTGGCTATAACCTGACTTTGAACGGTCAGACCATCTTCCTGCCTAAAGGCGGTTACAAGAATAATGGTGTCGTCAGTTACGAAAACTACAGCTGTTATTGGACCGGTGAGCAGGATGATGCCCTTCATCCCTATGAGCTTGCTGTTTACAGTTCAACACAGTATGCTGTGATTACGAATACTAACAAGGCTCTCCATCTGCATATCCGTCCTGTTTATGATGATGGTAGTATACCTGGCGGCGGCGCTTCTTCCAATGCCTATGACAAATATGCGGTGGATCTCGGATTGAGTTCGCTGTGGTCATCAGTAAATCTTGGTGCAACAAAGTCAACGGGCATTGGTAAGTACTATGCTTGGGGTGAGACCAAGTCGAAGACCAGTTTTAAGAAAGAGGAATATGAGTATTACGATGACAATTCAGGTGGTTTTACTGACATTGGCCATGTAATTAGTGATACTGAATATGATGCTGTAAAGGCAGCGTGGGGTGGAAAGTGGCATATGCCTACCTATTACGATTTCCAGGAACTTTGTGAACAATGTACCTGGACGGTTGTTACACTCAGCGGTGTACAGTGTTTTGAGGTAAAAGGTCCTTCTGGAAAAGTTATCTACCTACCAATGACGGGTTATTACACGTCTTCTAGTGAGACACCGAGCTATGAAACTACAAAAGCCCGCTACTGGGCTGGAACGCTCTTTACGCTTCCCACTTCGGATCCTATTCCTGACTCCTATGCCTATTCCTATAATTTGGATATTAACGGTAATCCGAAAGACTCCCAGCCTAATAAGTTTTACAGGTACTGGGGTGCTGTGATCCGACCAGTCAGAACAAAATAAATGCGACATATATTATATTATTCATTTTAAATATTTAAAATTATGAGAAGTTTAAAAACGTATCTGGTAGCCGCTCTTGCATTCGCGAGCTTGAGCGCTACTGCACAGACGAAGAAGGTGGTTGACCGCGTTGATCAGCGTACTGTTCAAGAGCTTGACCACCAGGAGAGTATTGACCACTTTAAGAGTCATGCGTTCCTTACCCTGCAGGGTGGTGCGCAGTACACTCTGGGTGAGGCTAAGTTTGACAAGCTGATTTCTCCCAATGTTCAGCTTGGTATTGGTTATCAGTTCAATCCTTGGTTCGCTGCCCGTCTCCAGGCTAATGGATGGCAGAGTAAGGGCGGTTGGAACGGTTTCTGTGCAACAGCAAATTCTGCTCCTTATACCAACGACTACAAGTGGAACTATGTAGCTCCTGGTATTGACTTGATGTTCGACCTGACAAATGCTTTTGGCGGTTGGAATCCTAAGCGCTTACTTTCTGTAGTGCTGTTCGTTGGTGGTGGTGCCAACATCGGCTGGAAGAACGACGAGGCTCTTGCTATCGGCGCTAATGTGAAGCAGCTTGACAACTACCTCCTTGAGTATCTCTGGGACGGTACAAAGGTTCGTCCTTTCGGACGTGGTGGTCTGCAGCTCGGTTTCCGTCTGAGCGACGCTGTTAGCCTCCTGCTCGAGGGTAACGCCAACATCCTGGGTGACAAGTACAACTCAAAGAAGGCTGACAACCCCGACTGGTACTTCAATGCACTCGCTGGTCTGCGCATCAACTTGGGTAAGACCAAGACTACCGAGACCAAGGATATCTATCGTGACGTAGTGGTTTATGACACAATCTACAAGTATGTTGAGGATAAGCCAATCGAAGTGAAGAAGGAAATGCGTCGTGACGTATTCTTCACCATCAATTCTTATACCATCTCTGACAACGAGATGCGTAAGGTGGAAGAGATTGCTGAATACCTGAAGAAGTATCCTGAGGCAAAGGTTGTTGTAAGCGGCTATGCTGATAAGGGCACAGGTAACGCTCGCATCAATGCTCGTCTGGCTGCACAGCGTGCTGACATCGTTGTGAAGACGCTGAAGGAGCAGTTTGGTATCGACGAGAGCCGTATCACTTATGATTCTTACGGTGATAAGGTACAGCCGTTCGAGGAGAACGATCTGAACCGTGTATCTATCTGTATTGCAAACTAAAAAGCAGCGGTAAATAACCGCTACAAATAAAAAGTAAGGCCTGGAACGATTGTTCCGGGCCTTTCTTTATACTATTGCAACAGTATGTTTATCAGGTGTTCATTGTCTCTTTGCCGTGGAAGCCTTGCTTAAATGCCGTGGAAGCAACGTAAGAATGGCGTGGAAGCAACGTAAGAATGGCGTGGAAGCAATGTAAGAATGCCGTAGAAACAAGGCAAAGCTTAAAGCTCTTGTTTGGCTTCTGTTTCTTGTGCAGTATCCTCTTCTTGTTTGGGTTCAGTTTCTTGTACAAACTGTTCTTTTGGGGAATCTGCTTCCTCTGTTTCTTTAGATTCTGGTTCTACCACAAGCCCGTCCCGGAGATGAATGGTGCGGTCGGTGATGGCTGCCAGTTCTTCATCGTGGGTAACAATGACGAAGGTTTGTCCGAATTTGTCCCGCAGGTCGAAGAATAGCTGGTGGAGTTCGCTTTTGTTCTTGGAGTCAAGACTGCCGGAGGGTTCATCAGCCAGGATGACTGCCGGGTTATTCATCAAGGCGCGGGCTACGGCTACGCGCTGTTTCTCACCGCCGGAAAGTTCAGCGGGCTTGTGATGGGCGCGGTCGGTAAGGCCCATAAAGGCCAGGAGTTCCTCAGCACGGTGCTTTGCCTCCCTATTGCTTTTGCCTGCAATATAGGCAGGAATCATAATGTTTTCCAACGCTGTAAACTCCGGCAGCAGCTGGTGAAACTGGAAAACGAAGCCAATGTGGTGGTTGCGGAAATCGGAGAGTGCTTTCTGAGAGAGGGTAGTTGTGTCGATGTTATCGACACAAACGGTACCGCTATCGGGTTTGTCGAGGGTCCCGATGATTTGCAGAAGTGTCGTTTTACCGGCTCCGGAAGGACCGACGATACTGACAATCTCTCCTTTTTCAATGTCGAGCGAGATGCCTTTCAGCACCTGTAGTGAGCCGAAGCTCTTCTTTATATCTTTTATATGTATCATATTCCAGAAAGTTATATTTTGTGCACAGAGACAGCAACACAGATACAGGAAGATTTTTTTTGTAATTGATGCGAAATGATATATCTTTGTGTCTCCGTGTACTATATATTTTATTACATTAGCTTTGCTTTTTCTTTAGCCAATCGCGGAGAATGGCGTAGGCACTGATTTCTTCACGCTTCTGTGGTGCAGCGAAACTCATGACGTTCATAGGCTCTCCATACTGGTCGGGGAAGATAATCATCAGGTTCTGCCGTTGATAGAAGCGCTGCAACTCGGTTGGGAGCTTATCGAAGACACTCTTGTAACTCACGGTTCCCTTACGGGCTGTGATGACAACGAAAAGGTGGTCTTCATTGATTTTCTGTGCCAGTTCAGGCAGTTGGTTCCAGTGTTGCATCAGATGGTAGTCAACGCGTATGTCAGGATACACATTCTGAATATGCTGATTGATGAGTCCCAGCGTGTCCTGACGTCCATGGAACTGTATGCGGCAGTCCAAATTGCCCGCTAATCTTGCCAAACGGTCAATCCAGCGATGGAAACCAGGCTCAAATTCCGCTCTTGAGGGCACTGCCACTTGTATGCGGCGGATTGTATTGAGGGGCTGAACCACCTTTGCTATGATGATCTGACGGTTCAGTTCTGTGAAGAGATTCTCGGTGAAAATCCCCCAGAAAGAATCCCTTTCATTCTTGGGCTCATGAAGGCCGATGATGATTTCGCTGGCCTCGTACTCCTTGAAAGCATGCATGATGCCGTTGGCAATATTTGTGGCAATGCGGCTCTGGGTCTGCATACGTACGTTTGCATCCGATGCCGCCTTCGTGGCCTGTTCCAGCAGCTGACGGCCTAAGGCCTGATTTTTTTGCACATTATCATCGTCGAGCACCACATTGAGTCCGATTATTCCACGATTCAGAGCCTCATTGCGCATCAATATAGCCAGGCTCACCAATGTGTTCATGCTTCCTTGATATTTCAGCGGGAGCAGTATCTTCTCATCGTCACCCACCTTTTCATCTTCGTGGATGACATTATCTTTAAGAGCAATCTTTTGGGAAGCGAACTTTGTCATCAATGAAGAAATGACACATGTGAAGAGAATCATCATCACCACACCGTTGAGCATATCAGCGTCCACCAGATAGTTCCCGTCTCCGATACTGAGTTTCATACCCACCATCACGATGGCAATAGAACCAGCTGCGTGGGCGGAAGTCAAGCCGAACATCATGTGCGCAGAAGAGATGGGCAGACGGAAGATAAATCCAGCTACATAGCCGGCAATCATCTTGCCGACAGTACCCATGACAACCATGATGATGATCACATAGATGGTGTGCCAGCCTTCGAAAAGTACGCCTACGTTGATAAGCATTCCCACACCAATCAGGAAATAGGGGATGAAGATGGCATTACCGATAAACTCCAATCGTCCCATCAATGGGGAAAGACGTGGGATATAACGGTTGAGTGTCAGTCCGGCAAAGAAAGCACCAAGCACACCTTCCAAACCTATAAATGTGGTGATAGCCGCACTCAGAAACAGGACCGAAAGGATGAAGATAAACTGTGTGACGGCATCGCTGTAATGCTGCAGGAACCAGCGCGACACTCTGGGCACAATGAAAATCATTCCCGCCAGATAGATTCCCAACTTCAGAAGTGGAAGAATGAATGTAGTCAGAATGGAGGGTGAATGCCCCGAATTTCCCAGAGCATGAACGGCACCTACGATAAACGAAAGATTGACCAACGCCATGGTCAACGCAATCATAGAGGCTCCTACAGAGAGTGTGACAGAGCGATGGCGCTGCAAACCGTATTTCGTTACAATGGGATAGGCAATCAAGGTGTTGGACGACAGGATACAGCAGAGCAACAATGTGGCAAATTTATTGTAATGGAGCCAGTTGATGCCAGCGTAATAGACCATGATAAAAGGAATGAAGAAGGTGAGCAGTCCGAAGATTACCATCTTCCGCAGATGCTTGCGCGTGCCTTCAATATCCATTTCGAGTCCCGCGAGGAACATGATGAAATAGAGTCCTACCTGTCCGAAAATCTCAAATGAGGCGTCCCTTTCCAGGATGTTCAATCCATAAGGACCTACGAGGATACCTGCCAGTACCATTCCGATAATGTGCGGAATGCGTAGCTTGCTCATAATCATCGGTGCTAACAGGATGATGCACAGCACGATGAAGAAAATCCACGTGGGGTCTGTTATAGGGAAGTATGCACCAAGATTGAGCATGATTTGTCACCTTTTGACTGCAAAATTACAACTTTTTCTGTCAATCTTGCAATAAATACGTCGAAAAGTTGTACTTTTGCACCGCGAATTATAAAATTAGAAGACAAAAGACAATGAAAGTAGCAATTGTTGGTGCAAGTGGTGCTGTGGGACAGGAGTTCCTGCGTATCCTCGATCAGAGAAATTTCCCCATGGATGAGTTGGTGTTGTTTGGCAGTGAGCGTTCTGCAGGCCGAAAATACACATTCAAAGGAAAGGAAATTGAAGTGAAACTGCTTCAGCACAACGATGACTTTAAGGATATCGATATCGCATTCACCTCTGCCGGTGCTGGAACCAGTAAGGAATTTGCTGCCGACATCACGAAATACGGTGCTGTGATGATTGACAACTCCAGTGCTTTCCGCATGGATGAAGATGTGCCCCTCGTAGTGCCTGAGTGTAACGCTGCAGATGCGCTGAACCGTCCTCGTGGTATCATTGCCAATCCTAACTGTACGACCATTATGATGGTGGTTTGTCTGCAACCTCTGGAGCAGCTCAGTCACATCAAGCGTATCCATGTGGCCAGCTATCAGAGTGCTTCGGGTGCCGGAGCCGCTGCCATGGCTGAACTGCAGCAGCAGTATAAGGAGATGGTGGAAGAAGGTGAAGTGAAAACTATCAAGAAGTTCGCTCATCAGTTGGCTTATAATGTGATTCCCCAGATTGACGTGTTCCAGCCCAACGGCTATACCAAGGAGGAAATGAAGATGTACAACGAGACGCAGAAGATTATGCACACCGATGCAAAATGCTCGGCTATGTGCGTCCGCGTTTCTTCTCTTCGCAGCCATTCTGAGAGCGTGTGGATCGAGACAGAGCGTCCTATCAGCGTTGAAGAGGCCCAGCAGGCACTGGCTGCCGCTCCCGGTGTGACCCTGAAAGACGATCCGGCAAACCTCGTTTATCCAATGCCTTTGGAGACTGCAGGCCATGACGATGTCTATGTAGGCCGTGTGCGTAAGGATATCAGCGATGAGAATGGTCTGACTTTCTGGCTCAGCGGCGACCAAATCCGTAAGGGTGCGGCTCTGAATGCTGTGCAGATTGGTGAATATCTGGTGGAAAAGAAAGATCTTCCCTGCTTTAAGAAATAATCAGCCCTATATTATATATAAATAAGGTGTAGGGATTTCGCCCGGTTGGAAATCAAGGGCAAGAAGCTACATTTATAACGCATAGGAATCTGTTCGAAAAAATTATTTTTTGAACAGATTCCTATTGTATTTGTGACAATTTTTAGTTTTTTGTGCATTTTTCTTATCCAAAAGCATCATTATATTAATATTTTTATTATCTTTGTGGAAAATTAGTCACTATCCTAAAAAAAACAATTGCCACGTGACTTTAATCCAGATTTATGAAGAACCTAAAAGAAAATAGGATAAAAAGGAAAATAGGCAGAAGATGGCTACTCGTCGTTTTCCTATGCTCTTGTGCAATGGTTTCCACTGCGCAGGTGAAGGAAGGCAATGTTCATCTGAGAGCTAATCTGGTCAGGTGGGCTACCTTGACGGCAGATGGCAGTGTGGAGTGGCAGTTGAAAAAGGAATGGAGTGTTCTTGCCAGTGGCACTTGGTCAAGCTGGAGCTTCAAGGGGAATCGTTACCGCATCAAGGAGTTTGCCGGCGAGATACGTCACTATATGGGCTATATGTCCACAGAACTGCCGTGGTATATAGGAATGAGAATCTATGGCGGTGAGTTCAACTATGGTTTCTCAAAGGAGAAAGCGCGTCAGGGTGATTTGCTGGGAGGCGGCATTATTGCCGGTTATCGTCTCCATTTGCGCAACAAGCGTTTCTACGTGGACTTCACGGGTGGCTTAGGCTGCACGAATGCCAAGTACGATCAATACAAGGTTCTCGATGATACCCGCTACATCACAGAGCGCGGTGAAACCAACTACTGGGGTATCAACCATGTGTCGATAGCCCTCGTTTATAAACTCTTTAATCATTGATGGCCATGAAATATAAGTTCTATTACATATTATTAGGATTCATGGTCATGACAGCGATGTCATCGTGTATTAAGGATCAACTTTATATTCTTCCCGAAGACGATCCCGATTACTTTGACCCCTTTGAATGGAAACACTCTTCCCTGACAGTACGTACTATTTGGGATGAGGGCGTTACTCCTGTCCCTCATGGTATCATGCTGAATGAGGACTGGACAGAACTCAATACGGGAACGGAAATAACCTTCAAGGGTCTTCCGGCTCAAACCTATAGTGTGTATGCCTATAATACTCCGCCGGGAATCAAGGTCGAGCAAGGAAAAGCTACGGTGACGGCAATGCCTGACGGCACACTGAATCCCTATCCCGAACTGTTCTATCTGTCACCTGTTGTGGAAACAAACGTGGTGCGTGGAACTCCCTCAGAAGTTTCTCTTCCCATGATCCAATGGCTTCATGAACTGAAATTCACCTTCAATATGTGGCCAGGCGATGAGAAACTTATTGAGAGTATCGTAGGCAAACTCGGTGGCGTTGTGCCTTCATTGGATATGAACGAAAAGATACCGACAGGCGAGACGACGTCAATTAACTTGACTTTAGCTCCAACGACTGTGACCTATCATGGGTCTGATCCTGATTTGCAGAATCAGGAGGTGCCAGCCTATACTGTTACCGTTCGTGTTTTCGACATCCAGCCCACAACTAACACAACTTTGGATTTGGAGTTGTCGACTACGGATGGCCAGACAATTACGATCTCCACTCTGGTAGAAAAAGTGATACCGGAACCTATTTCCACAACTTATCCTATTTCTCCTGAGAGTCCAGTACCTAGTCCCACCATTCCTATGGATATTGATATTGATATCTTTATAAAGGACATGGTTAACGGTTCGTTCAACGGTACCATCGTGAATTGGAATGACGTTGAAAATGGTGTGATACATATTCGTTGATTAATAAAACATAAAAAGATAAACCTATGAGAAAGATTTCAAAATTTGCAGCAGCCGCATTGATTCTGGCCATTTCTGCTGCCTGTGGAAATAATGACGAGCCGGCGCAGGAAAACCAGCAGTCGCAGCGGACTCCATTGCAGGTGGTCAGCCAGATTCAGACACGTGCTTCAAAGGAAGCGTGGGCTTCTGGCGATGCTATTGGTGTGTATTCCCTTGACGGAACGACAGCTGAATACTCCAATTATCGGTATACGACTACTGGTAATGGTGTCTTCGATCCCGCTTCTGAAGCATCAACCATCTTGTTGCCCGCCGATAACAGTGCGCGTTCGATAGTGGGTTACTATCCCTATAGTGCCAGCGTCTCTGGTGGAGTTATCCCTGTGGATGTAAGCAATCAGGAGAATCAGGAGGCTATCGACCTGTTGGTATCGAATACAGTAGGGGGAGTAACAAAGGATAGTCCTTTAGCCAACCTGAACTTCTATCACAAACTGTCAAGGATTGAGATGGCTATCAGTCCGGGATTAGGTATTACAGCAGACCAAATGGCTCAAATGACAGTCACTTTAGACAACCAGTATACAACGGGTTCCTATGACATTATGAACGAGCAATCAGGAATTACCGTTAGTGGTCAGCCTACGACTGTTTCCTTGTTAATGGCTGATGACGGCACAACGGCTGAGGCTATCATTCTTCCTGCGGAATCCACAGAAGGAATGAGCTTCACGTTTACCATTCCAGAAATGGGCTCATATACGTTCGTAGTAGGTAACGCCGCTGGTTCACAGTCGTTCGTTGCCGGTAACAAATACAAATATACTGTGCTTATTAACCGCACCGGTCTTACCATCACCTCTACGATTGAGGACTGGGGAGCTGGTAATGGAGAAAATGGAGAGAATATCGTTGCTGAATAATAAAAGCTAAAGGATATGAAAAAAGTGTTGTTTTTCGCTGCTGCTGTTCTGGCTTTGGCAGCTTGCAGCAACGAGGAAGAAAATGCCAATGACAATTGGAATGGAGAAATCAGACTGACTACTCAGTATCTGCGGGTGACTCGTGCAGGCTCGGATATACAGAATACACAGTTCGATGCTAATGAGAAAATAGACATCTTTATTTATAACCATGCAGATGGTGAAGGATATGAAACCTTACCTGCCGTTTATACGGCTGATGGTAATGGCAATCTCACAACCAACCCTGTACAGCAGTTCCCGGCTGGAGCCGATAGTCAAATCGATTTATATGGAGTCTATCCTTCTGGTATAGCTACACCTTCAGACACTGCTAATATAGCCTTTACGGTTCAGACGGATCAGAGTACTGAAGCTGGATATAAAGCAAGCGATCTGATGCTGGGTGGTAATCTTGAAGGTCGTTTGTATCAGCCCATAACACGTACCAACGACCCTGTACCTCTTACTTTTGTGCATAAGCTCTCAAAAATAATCCTTAAAGTTGTGCCAGGGGTAGGGCTTAGTGATACGAGTTTTGAGGGTGCTACGGCATCCATCAATAATGTCCTTGTCACTACCAGGTTTAATATTAGTAACATCCAACTCCCTATGTACTATTCAGCTGAAGGTGATCCTAATACCATTAATATGGGAAGTCTGGAAGCTGTAGGTGATGGCACAACTGGGACATTGTACAGAGCCTGTGCCATTATTGTGCCACAGGAGTTTGAAGGTGGCACTCAGCTTTTCACGATAAATTTGAACGGCCGTTCTTTTACTTATACTACTACACCGGATTATTGGTTAACGTTTGAATCAGGTTGGACCTATGAGTTCACGATTACTGCAAATGTTTGGGGCCTAAGTCTGAGTACCGTCATTCAAAATTGGGAAACAGGCCAAACGATTACGGGACAAACCGACTAAATCAAATTCACTTAATATAACCTTTAGGCTTTAGATATGGTTGCATTCGCCTTGATGGCATGTATTATCGTTACAGAATAATTAGAATATAAAGAATATGAAAAAATTGTTGTTTTTCGCTGCCGCTGTACTGGCTTTGACAGCTTGCAGCAACGAGGAAGAAAATGCCAATAAAGATTGGAATGAAGAAATCAGACTCTGTACACAGAATCTGATGATGACCCGTGCTGGTTCGGACATACAGAGCACTCAGTTTGCCGCTAACGAACAAATAGATGTTTTCGTCTATGATGTAGCGGATCAGATGACTTATACCCGGCCTGCAGTTTATACTGCTGATGGACAAGGGGGACTTACTACGAGTCCTGCTCAGCTTTGGCCTTCTGGAACAGGCAGTGCCATCAATCTGTATGCTTTCTATCCTTCAGGTGCTGTTAAAGAAGAGAATTTTATTGGTGAAGATGAAGAACCAGAGTTCTTTTTTACAGTGGCGCTAGATCAGAGTACTGAAGCTGGATATAAAGCAAGTGATTTGATGTTTGGTGGTAGTATTACTGACAATGGATATCAGGAAATAGCACGTACAAATAATACTGTGCCACTGACCTTCTATCATATGCTCTCAAAAATTAATCTTAACGTGACACTTGGAGAAGCGCTAAGTGAACAGGTTAATAGTATTTCTTCTATTTCGGCTAAAATCAAAAATGTATCTCCTGAAGCTCAGTTTTTTGGTATTATATCTTCATCACCCTTACAACCTAGTATGGAATGGGGAGGAGATCCTATAGACATTAATGTCGGCGATCTTACACGTGAAGATGGAATCTATTCTGGAAGTGCTATCATCCCACCGCAAATGGTTGAATCAGGCAATGTTCTCTTTTCTATTACTATAACTTATAATGACAATAGTAGCCGTACACTGACCTATACAACTTCGGGTGATGGTATCAATTTTGATTCACATTACGTTTATAATTTCAATATAACAGCTAATGTTTGGGGATTGAGCTTGTCGACTACTATCGAGCCATGGAGTCAAGCCCAAGATTATTCTGGA
>CACZVX010000068.1 GCA_902784755.1 uncultured Prevotellaceae bacterium | reverse complement strand
ATTAGCAGGACGTTCAGGTAAGGGATCTACCTGAATGGTCAGTCCGGGAGCCTTGATGCTGCGCTTTACTTCCACATAGCCACTGCCACCATTGAAGAAGGCTTCGAAAGGATCGACAGCACGGTTCTGCTGAACAACGGTTCCGTTGAAAGTGATGCTCGGTATCTCCAGTTGGCCTGTCATCTGAGGATACATCACATACTGGCTCCATGTTACACAACGATACGGACGCCCATTCACTTCCTCTACATGGAAGCTTTTCTGCTGAGGCAACTTCACTTCTTGCGTATGGAAGCCGGTAAGGTCAGGCATTTTTCCTTCAAGTGTTGTCAGATCAACAAGTGTGTAGACTTTATACGTAAGCAAGATGGGTTCCTGTTCATGCACACGACGCTTATTGGCACTTACACGGATAAACAAATCATTGCCTGAGATGGCACTACCAGCCTGTCTCATTTGGTGGTTATCATGGTCCTCGTGCATTTTCGGAGCACCTCCCGTATTAGCAGCATGCCCGGAAACAGTAATTTTCACAGGTTGCGATGCCACCTGCTTACCACCTGCATTCACATGTGCTGCGGGAATCGTATAGGTACCATTTTTGTTAGCACAGATAATGAACGTATAAGTAATCGATGAAGAACTGCTTGTGTGTCCGTTCACCATCTGAAAAGAAGACTGGCTTGAGGTGTAAGGACCTGTAATAATCTCAAGTCCTTCGGGCACATTACCGATACGGAAGCCTTCGGCATCCTGTGTATTCAAAGTATATGTAAGCCGGAAATTCTCACCTGTCTGCACATGAGATGGAGCATTAACCGTAAGAGTTTGAGCTCCTACCGCTATGCTGACAAGCATGAGTTGTAATATGAGTAAATATTTCTTCATATATCTCTAATTAATACTTCTGGAACAAGATCACCAGTTTTTCTCCACATTTCTCTTTTGCGGCTTTTGCATAGCCTTCTTCATACGCTGCTGCGTAGCCTTTTCATTCTGAATGGCAGCATTTAGCAGTTGCTCGGCATTTTCCTTGCTGATCTGCTCTTTCGGAGGCTGCTGTTGTTCCTTGTTCTTATCGTTGTTCTTATTTTGTTCCTTCTCCTCTTGCTTTTTATCTTGTTTCTGTTCTTTGTTCTGATTCTGCTGATTATTTTTGTTCAGATGTTTGCAAAGAGCAAGATTGTAGCGTGTCTCATCATCCGAAGGATTATCGCGTAACGACTGTTGATAAGCCTTTATCGCATCGCCATACATTTTATGATTCTGACAAATAACCCCTATATTGTGACTGGCTTTTGAACGGCGCAGTTTATTTGTTTCCACCTGAATAGCTTTCTGGTATTGCTGAATGGCTGCAGAGTCTTTCTGCTGCATCATCAATGCACATCCAAGATTATAGAGAGCCTGAGGATTCTCAGCATTTTTGGCAAGTGCCTTACGGTACTCGACCTCAGCTTGTGCCCATTGCTTTTTATGATAAAAGCTATTGCCTTGCCGGATGCTTTGCCTGTCTGTCTGCGCTTGGGCAGAAACAGCTGTCAGAAGCAATATATATAGTATGACCCTTCTCATTTTCTCTTGAACAATTTAACATTCTTCAGTAATGGATTCCTGCTTTCCAACACGCATACTTCAATAATGAGCAACAAGAGAACCAGCACTCCAAATGCCTGGAACTGCTCATCATACTCGCTATAGATGACACTTGTAAGTTCGCCTTTCTCCAACTTTGTCAGTTCATTATTGAGTTGTTCCTGTGCAGCATTTGTATTGTCAACATGGATGTATGCACCACCACCTGCCTTTGCCAGGTCCTTACACATCTGTTCATTCAGGGAAGACATGACTTCATTACCGGTATTATCTTTCATATATCCGCCTTCACCATCGGGGACAGGTGAACCTTTCGAACTACCGACGCCAAGCACAAACACCCTGACACCTTTCTTCAAAGCTGCCTGAGCTGCCTCTATAGCTCCACCCTCATGGTCTTCTCCGTCTGTAATAACAATAATGGCGCGTCCGATTTTGTCTTGCTGGGTGAAACTGTTCAGCGAGATTCTGATGGCTTCGGCAATATTTGTTCCTTGTGAGGCAATGAGTGAGGGTTCTATGTTCTGAAGGAACATTTTGGCGGAGACATAGTCGCTGGTGATCGGTAACTGTACGAAAGCATCACCGGCAAATACCACCAGGCCGACTTTATCCTTGGTGAAATTGTCAACCATCCGCTCAATCAGCATCTTGCTCTTATCCAGACGGGAAGGCACTACATCCTCAGCCTTCATGGAATTACTGATGTCAAGCGCTATCATCGCCTCTATGCCATTACGCTTCTCACGGGATATCTTTGTTCCCAACTGAGGACGGGCCAGCATGAAGATCAGCATAGCCAAAGCCGCAATCAACAACCAGAACTTCACTTCGGGACGGAGTCGTGAAACATCAGGCATCAATGATTTCAACAGTTCCGGATCGCCGAATTTCCTAAGTCTTTTCCGGCGCTTGCTTATGGCGTAGAACCTGATAAGTGCCAATATCGGAATCAGCACTAACAAGTAGAGATATATAGGATTTTCAAATCTGAACATTAGGGTATTCTTCTAAACCAAGTAATTCTTAAAAGTATCTCAAGAAGCAAAGTGAGGAATGCAGCCAATGCGAACGGCTGATAGGCCTCATAATGCGATTTGACTAAGCGTCTGGGTATCCACGTCAGCCTTTACGTTCACATACTGAATGCTACCCCCAACTTGCATAGGATAAGGAGCAACGCCTTTTGTTCCTACAGCAATGGTATAGACACGGATATTCAGGCTTTTGGCTATCTGTGCCGCGGTCAGAGGAGAGATATCGCCCATGTTGTTGGAACCGTCGGTCAGTAAGATCACCACCTTGCTCTTCGTCTTGGAATCTTTCAAACGGCTAACAGCATTAGCCAATCCCATACCTACAGCCGTTCCATCCTCAATCAATCCTCGTGCGGCAATATCAGTACGTACATTCTGCAGAAGATTCAGCAAAGAGGTGTGATCGGTAGTCATCGGACATTGTGTAAATGCTTCACCTGCAAAGATGGTCAATCCGATATTATCATCAGGGCGTCCGCTGATAAATTCTGTGGCCACACTCTTAGCCGCTTCAATGCGGTTTGGCTTTAAGTCCTGGGCCAGCATACTGGTAGAGACGTCCATGGCCAACATGATATCGATGCCTTCAGTTGTTCGTTTACCCCAACTGTTATGAGTTTGTGGACGAGCCAGGCATATCACCACCAAAACGAATGTAATGATTCGCAACACGTCAGGAAGCCAGACCAGCCTTTGTCGAAGACTCTTTGGTGCATAGCGGTATGCATTTGTATCGCTCATCTGCATGGTAGGTTCGCTTTTCTTGCGGTAAAGCAGATACCATAATACATACGGTATCAGCAATAAAAGCAGTAGCAGATATTCTTTATTTACAAACTCCATATTCTTTTATCCAATTAACAGGAAGGCCTTATATAGCACATAGACGAACATAACCGCACAAACCACAGCTAGTGCTGCAATAGCCCATTTCAGTACCACACGTGAACGTTTCGTCCTCATCTCCTGTTCCGTAAGTTTAGGCTCAACACGTTCAGTCGTCGGCTGATTCTCCTGTTTTGTTTCATTAATAAACTGCACGGCATTCACGAGGTTCATGTCATTCTCGTTAATAAGCGTGGAATATTTGGCAAACTTCACGAGATCAGCTGTCGTAAACAGTTCGCGCAGCTCATCAATCATCTTTTTGTCATCAACCTCCTGCAGCCGTGCTATGATCTCCGTGGAAGTCATCTCCATGGCATTGAAGCCAAAGCGCTCTTCCATATATTTGCGAAGCGTGTCTGTCAGACGGGTATAATAGGCCTTCTGATCTTCTGATGTCGGCATATGTTCGGCTTTCAACCGCTCAATCTCCTGCATGGCTTTCTGATGAGGCAGTACCCGCTTCACAATACGGACCTTAGCAATAATAGGCTTATTGTTCTTCAATCGTGAGCGCAGGTAAACAATCAAACATACCAAAGCTACTAACAGTACACTCAACCAGAAAAGCGGACTCCATTCTGACCACATAAAAGGATTAACCTGCACATCCTTCGGCGGATAAAACTGTTCGGGATGAAGGGTGTCAACAGGTACAGTTAATACCTTCAGGGCAAGACTTTTGCTTTGGTACGCCTTACCACCTACCTTCAACTGCATGGCTGGTAAATAGTAGAGATTCTCATCGAAGGATGTCAGCGTATAAACTTTACTTACACGAATCATATCGTTGTCAAGTTCCGACGTATCCGCTTCTGATGATTCCAAAACTTCAACACCTGGTGTAATATACTGAGACGGCTTGAAAACAGGGAATTCCAACGGCTGTCCCTTTTTGAAAGAAACGCTCAAAGTGACATGTGCCTGTTCTCCAATCAGAATCTGGATAGAATCAATCTTCGATTCCACCTGAACTTGAGCCATCGAACACAACGGACAGCATATCAGCGCAATATATAATATCAGTCTCTTCAAAACCTCTTAACTTTAACCTTTAACCAATAACCATTAACCAATAACCATCAACCATAAACCATAAACCATCAACCATAAACCAAAACCCTCAGCTTCTCATCCGGAACAGCATCAAGAGTTGTTTTACATAATCATCATTCGTGGCAATACTCACAGTATCCACATTACTCTTGTTGAATGTTTCTTTCAACTGTTGTTGCCGGGTCATCCAATAGGCAGTATGTGCACGACGTAATTTCTTACTGCTCGTGTCAATATACATCTCATGACCTGTCTCCCCGTCGCGAACCTTCATGAGTCCCACATCAGGCAAAGTCTTGGCTCGCTGGTCATACACCTGAATAGCCACCACGTCATGCTTCCGGTTACAAATGGTAAGAGCTTGGGTAAAATCATTCTGCGAATAGAAATCACTCAAAATAAACGCAGTACAACGACGCTTGATAACACTTGTCAAAAACTCAATCGCAATTTTCAAGTCTGTCTTCTTGCTATCCGGGTGGAAGTCCAACATCTCGCGAATGATATAGAGAATGTGTTTACGGCCTTTCTTGGGAGGAATATATTTCTCAATCTTATCAGAGAAGAAGATTACACCGATCTTATCGTTGTTCTGAATGGCGCTGAAAGCAAGTGTTGCAGCAATCTCAGTCACCATGTCTTTCTTTAACTGTCGCTGGGTTCCGAAGTCCAAAGAACCCGAAACATCAATCATCAGCATCACAGTTAATTCACGCTCCTCTTCAAAGACCTTCACATAGGGACGATGGAAACGGGCAGTCACGTTCCAGTCAATGTCACGGACATCATCGCCAAACTGATATTCGCGCACTTCGCTGAAGGCCATTCCCCTACCCTTAAAAGCAGTATGATATTGGCCTGCGAAGATGTTAGAGCTTAAACCACGGGTCTTAATCTCTATCTTCCTTACCTTTTTCAGTATCTCTGATGTCTCCACCTCAAAATTCTTAATTCTTAATTGTTAATTGATAATCGCCAAGCGATAACTCTTAACTCTTAATTCTTAATTCTTAATTCAAAATTCATAATCGCAGCGAAGCGAGAATAAATCTTAATTCAAAATTCAAACTTCAAAATTCCAAATCGCAGCGAAGCGAGAATACATCAAAATTCAAAATTCAAACTTCAAAATTCCAAATCGCAGCGAAGCGAGAATACATCAAAATTCAAACTTCAAACTTCAAACTTCTTAATTCCCTTTAGGGCACTTCCACCTTATTGATAATCTTCGAAACGATTTCCTCGCTGGTCACATTGCTGGCCTCTGCCTCGTAGGAAAGACCGATACGATGACGCAGCACATCATGAGCCACAGCACGTACATCCTCAGGAACCACATAGCCACGGCGCTTGATAAATGCATAAGCCCGTGCAGCCTTAGCCAGATTGATACTTGCACGAGGAGAACCGCCAAAGGTGATCATATCCTTCAATTCGGGCAATCCATAACGGTCCGGATATCGGGTCGCAAACACGATATCAGCAATATACTGTTCGATTTTTTCATCAATATACACTTGATGAACAACCTGACGCGCATCGATAATCTCCTGAGCAGAACAAACAGGATGCACCGTAGGTAAACCTCCTTGAATGTTCTCTCTGATGATCAGTTTCTCTTCTTCAAGTGTGGGATAGTCGATGACCACCTTCAGCATGAAACGGTCCACCTGAGCCTCAGGCAGCGGATAAGTACCCTCCTGCTCGATGGGGTTCTGCGTAGCCATCACCAGGAAAGGATTGGGCAACTGGAAAGTATCGCTGCCGATAGTCACCTGATGCTCTTGCATGGCTTCCAACAAAGCGCTCTGAACTTTAGCAGGAGCACGGTTGATTTCATCTGCCAGCACGAAGTTGGCAAACACGGGACCCTTCTTCACCTGGAACTTCTCATCCTTCTGCGAATAGATCATCGTACCGATCACGTCGGCAGGAAGAAGGTCGGGAGTAAACTGAATACGACTGTAGTCGGAGTCAATGAGCTGTGCCAACGTCTTGATGGCCAATGTCTTGGCAAGACCAGGAACTCCTTCCAACAAGATATGACCATCGCTTAAGAGCGATATCAAGAGTGAATCCACAAGATGCTTCTGACCGACAATCACCTGATCCATACCATGTACGAGGTTGGTCACGAAGGCGCTCTGTTGCTCAATGCGAATATTAAGTTCGCGGATGTCTATAGCTTCTGCCATAATTATTTTATATTTTAAATTTGTCCATTTTTTAGCAGATGCAAAAGTACTACATACCCTTGAGATAGCCGAAAAATAGTGGCTAAAAAGTATTAAAAAAGTTTCCAAAAACTTACATTTAAGAAACTTTATAGGAATAACTATTGAAAAAGTCCCCCTCGGAATTGAGGAGGACTTCTTGGTTAAGGAGGATAAGGGATTGAGGCTCCGTCTGCTCATCCTTGCCGCGCTCCTCAATCTCGTATTTTTATGCGTTGTAAGAATGCCATAGAAGCGACGTAAAAATGCCGTGGAAACCGTGCTTAAATGCCATTTTTACAAGGCTTCCACGGCATTGAAAGAGAGCTTGCTTAACCACCCCTTACTCCTTCTTCAAAAGGAGGGGAGTCTGGGGAGAGGGTCTTTATGTAATAGTCGCTGAAATCCTTGCACCCTTCGGGCAACTGATGATGCTCAAGCGTGGGGATCACTTTCTGCAATTGTAGGAACAGACGCTCGCCGGGGGCATCTTGGTCGGGGTACATGTGGAACGATAACGATAACCCTAACGATAACCCTAACCCTAACGATAACCCGGAGAGCAGTTCCTTATCCTTCTTCGTGAGCAGAGTGGCCGACGGGATGGCTATCGCCTTGTGACCGGCTGAGAGCAGCGCCCAGCAGTCAGAGCAACCCTCGGCAATCCAGAGTTCATCACCCGGCTTCAGCCGCTTCAAAACAGGCAGGTTGTAGATGCCGCATTCGGAGCCTTGTGGAAAGCGGAATCGAGGCAGGCCACCTTTCACCAAGTTGCGGTTCTGAATGCCCACCAGACGGCCCTCCTGATCGTAATAAGGTATCTGCAGCCAAGGCACTTCCTTTCGGTCCTTCCAAGAAGTCAACCTACACCAGCGCACCACCCGCTCATCCAAATGCCGCTCCGAAAAAAGGAATCGCCTTGCTTCCTCGTTCAAAAAGGGGCGTTCAAAATAACGGGCGTAACGAGAAGACAGACTCTCCCCCGTCCCCTCCCTGGAGGGAGGGGCGTAAATACTATTGCAAGAGTAACCACTCCCCTCCCTCACAGGGAGGGGCAGGGGGAGAGTCTCCTTGTTTTGTAACCATTGACACGCCTCCTTAAACCCCATGTTTTGCCGTTTCATCACCAAATCGATAGTTCCCCCATGCGCCCCGCAGGCAAAGCAGCGGAACGTGTTCCTGCGCGTTAAGAACGACAGGCTGGCATGATGGTCATCGTGGAACGGACAGAGCGCCTTGTGCCTCACGATCTGCATTCCAAGTCGCTCGGCGACCCCCTCAATAGGAAGGTCGCGGAGCTTTTGAAGTTCATATTTTTCCATATTCTTGCTAATTTTTCGTTGGGACGAGAGAGCGAGGGGACGAAGGGACGAGATTACATTCTGCGTTTGATGTCTGCGATGAATGCCTGAGCTCGAAACATATCTCGCTCTCCCGCTCTCCCGTTCTCTCGTTCTCCCTGCGCAGCATTAAGCATTACTAAGGTATTCGTCCGTCTTGGTGTAGAGTCCCGTCTGGGCGGAGTAGGTGATGAACTTTCGGAACACCCATTTGCGCAACTGGCTGTTGGTACCTTCGATGCTTTTTCCCAGTTCCATGCGTAGTGCTTCCAGTTGTTTCTCGTTGAAGGAGTCTGGCAGACTGTCAAGCATGTTCTTGGGTCCATGCCGATGAGCCTCACCCATCGTGTCGGCATCCTTGCCAATCAAGTCGGCAAATATCTGCATCTTCGACCAGATGTCGTGATAGACGAGCCATTCCACGAGTTCTCCCATCGGCTTCGTCCACGTCTGATTGTTGAGTGCCCAGAGGATGCAGCCTGCCTTCCAGCCCGAGACTAGCGCCCGATGCGAAATCTCGAACAGCACATCGTCGTCGGCCAGGTCGGCCATTGTGGCCATGTCCTGGGCCAGCTTTTCTGTTAGGGTGTTCAGGCGCCGGATGATGTAGCGGCCCTTACAGACATCGAGCCGCATCAGGTATTCATCCAGTTTTTTGTAGAACTCATCGGAGTATTTGCCTTGGCGTGGAATTCGTCCGTCGCGACCGGAACGCGGCTTATAGGAGAATACCATTCGGCCGAACGTTCCGTTGAAGAGTTCGTACTTGTAGAACTTGCGCGTGGCAAACGGGGTGCTTGAAATCGTCAGGTTACAACGAAGGATGGGGTTGCCGGTCACGCCGTCGGCCGTGGCACGCAAGGCACCGGCACGCTGGCGGTCGTAGATATTGCGAAGCATCTGACTGACCTGCTTGTGGCCTCCACACATGCGGTCTGCCATATCCACCTCAGGCATGTTGATATACTGGGTGCGGCCGCCAAACTTCTCAAGCGCCATCGCATTCTGGAGGAAGGCTGGGTTGGTCACATCCGATGGTGGAATCCAGAAGGCCACTTCCGGTCGGACAGGCTTTTCCTTGTTGGCCCCCTTGGTCTTCACCTGCTTCTGCCATTCCACGAGTTTCTTCAGCTCAACATCGTCGTGCTGGCGGAAATCGCGGCAAATAGCCTCTACAAGAAGAGACAATTGGCCCTTGTTACCCCCACTTTCTGCCACCAGATTGGCCATCATACCGCATGGTTCCTTCCAGCTGAGGTCAGGGTATTGAAATTCTGCGCCGCTCATGTGGGCGCCAAGTATAGGAAAAAGCATCGGGACGATGGGTTCCTGTATGTCTTTTGATACCTGCGAAAGCAGGATTTTGATGCATTCTGTGCCTCTGCCAAGACTAGGCATGGCGGGCGCTATGGGTTTTGTGATGTCGTAATTCATTAATCTACAGATAATTAGGTGTTTAATTAATTGGCCAAGCGTTCCAGTTCCAGTTGTTCCAATTGTTTTTTCAAGGTTCCAAATTCTGCCATTATATATATAACTACTTAATTATTAAGTATTTATATAATATTCAGAAGAGTTGTTGTCCCTCGTTTTTTTAATTGGAACTGGAACAACTGGAACGCTTCAGCCATGGTTATCTATTTCTCTACAAGGCCCTCAAGTGCCCGGATGATTTCGCCGCTCACGTCGTCGGCATATTGCTCCACGCTGAACGATTCGTTCACCCTGATGGGCTTGAAGTTTAGGCGAAGGCTGCCGTCGTCGTTGCGGGTGACCGTGATGTACCGGCCTTTGAAGACGTGCGGATTGCGCTTGCCGTTGGTTGAGGGTATTGTTTCTATGAAGGTATAGTGATCTTCCGAGTCGCGTTTCAACACGCCAGGGTAATCCTTACCGATTTGAGAGGTACAGTCGCTGCGGAGGATTGTTTTCACATCCACGCAAAGCTCCGTGGTTCGATTCCATTTTTTAATTAATTTTTTAGTGAACATTTTTAGACATTTTTATATGCCCTCTAGCACTACACGATGATATAGATGGGCGAACTTCATCTCGTGCCCGGAGCCGTGCTCAGTTTTTGACTGCTGACTGACTTACGAAAAGAAAGCAGCAGAAACTCCGGTTTGAAATTTCTACTGCAAAGGTGCAATCCGATTATCCGACTTGCAAATCATAAAAAATCCGATTCGCCAATCGGATATCAGAATTCGAAAGAAAGCCCTAAAACACGGAGAGAAAAAAAATAAAAAAAAATCCGACTGACTTTTTCAGAAAAGCCAATCGGATGGTTTCAATCGGAAAACGCCTGTTTTCAGCCGTTATTCACATACGCTGTTATCCAGTCTGCATAAGGTTCATGCTTACCTTTACCCATATATTCTGCCAAGGAAGCCGCCTTCTTGCCTCCTTTATCGGGCAGCACTTTGGACAACTGATTGTAGTTGCCCCGCAGCACGCCAGCATCCTTCAACACACCTATAATCTTGCACTTCAGCATCAGGCGCTTGTTCTTTACGCTCCATTCATCTGCAATCAGTTCTTTCCACTCGCTCTCCATCAAAGCCTCTACAAGGCCGTCAATCCATTTCGCGTTGTATTTGCCATCGGTGCGGCATTCCTTGAACCAATCCCCCTTGAGCAGCCTCTGCAGATTTTTCATGGGGGCAAAGTAGTTTTTCTCTTCTTTCTCGGCAACCTGTGGGTTCTCATCCTCCTCGCCGCCATACCTGCCAATCAGCAGCAGGGCCGCATAGACATCGTAAAGCTCGCGCCTCGAGATTCTCAGATAGTTAAGCGTCCTGACCAGCAACTTGTGGTCATGATAGTCGTAGAGCCTGATGTCGGGCATCTCCTTGAACCACCCGACCAGCCTTTCCACTTCAACCGGCTTCCCGTCAAACGACCGTTCGTACAAATGGAACAGCCCATCTTTGCCCTCTGCCTGTTTTTTCAGCATTTCCAGCTGCCGCTCGAAAATCCTCAGCAGCACATCATCATAACAGCAATGGAAGTCACCAACCACTTCGCCGAGTCGGATGCGGAGCTGGTTGAGCTGCTCCTTCTCACTTTCGGGCAGTTGCAGCCTGCACGCCTTTCGCAGCATTTTCAGCACATCGTCGCGCCAAAGATTGTCCTCGATGCAAAATGAAAGACCCGACAGCGGCATGAACTTTTCCACCTTTTTTATATAGGCCCTTACATCCTCCAAAAGCGTCGGCGACTTTTCATCCAACGAAAACCTGACCAGCTGCGGAGCAAAAGCCATCAGACTCATTTCTTCCGGCAGGTAGTTCAGATGGATTGTTTCCTGCAAGGGAAAGACGGGCAGCTGCCGTTCCCTTTTCACGGGCGGGGCGCAAGCCTCAATCTCAACCCAGAAAGTCGCATGGCCGTCGCTTCCCGACACCTTTGCCTCACATCGTCCATCGTCGTCGAGCAGCGGTAAGACTGCCTCGCAACGGGTTTTGCTGATGTATCCCACATGCCTTTCGTCCAGATAGACCGCTACGGCCTTCCTGTCTACTGGATTGGTGCCATCCGCCAGCAAGGTCACGGGCGTGCCCACCTTCAGATCTTTGAGGAAGGCTTCAGCCAATGGGGTGCTCTCTTTTTCCGTCAGTCCGTCTCCCATCCGGTGTCTGACGCCTGTCACTTCAAATTCTGCCATATCCGTTAGTGTCTATATGCTTAAATAAATCAGTTTTATCCGTAAGTCAGTCACGGTGAGCATGGCGTAAGCCTTGCACAGCCACCTCCGTTGTATGGCTTACCGCGCAGATGTTCTCTGCCAGCCGGTTGAGGTAATGGAAACGGGCGTAGTCACTCTCGAATTCGGGCATGTCGTCAGGCCAGGGAGCAAGAATGAGCAGCGTCCCTTGCGCACAAGCCTCAAAGCGGCTCCGCTCAGGTTTCCAGTATTGCCCGATAGGGGCAGATTGCAGGTGAATCATCCTGAGTCCTCTTTTCAAGGCCATGCCCTTGATGCGTTTCTCACATTCGGAGATGCCGGGGGTGACCAGCACGTCCCCGCTTTCGGCAAGCGAAATCAGCCGACGGCTTTCGGTTTTCCAGAAATCGGTCTCTTCCGTAGGTATTCCGTTGGTACGGCGATGAAAAAACACCTGGTGCTTCTCAGGCTGGCGCAGAAGCAGCATGTTACCAAAGGCACTATAGCGCATGCCCCCAATAACAACACAAAGCGAGCGCTGAAACAGGTCGGGATATTCCCGGCGCATCAGATAGCGGCGGGGATTGTCGCGGAGGTAGCGTTTCCAGTTGTCAAGCTGCCCATCACGCATGAGGATATGGTCGTTGTAACCAGGCTCGAAGAGCGGAGCATGCAATGCTGCGGCTGACGCCACAGCCACACGAGCCGCCCCCGTGTCTGCAGCGTCAGCCGCCCCTGTGTCTGCAGCGTTGTCTGCCCCCGTGTCTGCAGCGTCAGCCGCCCCTGTGTCTGCAGCGTCAGCTGCAGAATTCAACCGCCACCAAGCCCGGCTAACCCCGCCCTTAAAGGCCCCGATAATGATTCCCAGATGCTTGCCTTCAGGCAACGGCCGATTGATACGGACAATCATGTGCAGATGATCGGGCATGAGGCATACCTGCCATACATCGACCATAGGGTAATAGTGATGTATCTTCGGAATCTCAGCGTCAAGAACGGTCTGTCCCAGCACAGATGGCTTGAGGTGAGGCGTTTCACCACCAACCTTCGTGGAACCAACAATCTCGCCAAAAACCGGCCGCCGGTCGGCAACCACGATGGTCACCTCGTATGTCCCGCGTGCCGCGTAGTCATGTCCATACATCCGTCTAGTCTGACAGCTTTCTTTCATAAAATTATTCATGCCCACAAAATTACAAAAAGAAACAATACCGATATACAATATTTCCACAAAAGTTCTCATTATATACCTTTTTTCATTATTTCCCAGACTCCAACAGACGCATATATTTCAAAAGGTCTGCATAATCATGTTTCTTTTGTTTTCTTCCAGACATAATAAAACCCCGAAAGTATTTTGTCTAACTTTCGGGGTTCATATCACTCATGGCTCGGGTGCACCTTTGTTTTTAGCGTTTCTTCTTTACTTGGAGTTTCGGAATCTTCAGTTTAGAACCTTCTTTTGCTTCGGTTACGCCATTATGTACTTTTACATATGCCTCCATGCCTGGGCCTAAATACGCCTTGGAAATCTTTTCCAGCGTCTGCCCTTTCTTTACGATAACAGATTCTTGTGTACCAATAATCGTGTAAGCACCGGTCTTTACGATATTCCTTGCATTTGCCAAATCTTTAGAATCGGAAGCTTTAGCTTCAACAGCAGCTGCAGCCGCAGCTTCTTCCTTTTGTTTCTTCACTTCTGCCTCGTAGGCGGCTTTCTTGGCAGCCTCGGCCTTGGCATAAGCCTCTTGTTTAGCAATGGAATCAGCTTTCATTTTAGCCGCAGCGGCAGATTTCTCCGCTTCTGCTTTAATGGCTGTGCTGTCAACCTTCGCCGGGGAACTTTCTTCTGCAATAGAATCTTCCACTACAACATGGGAGACTTGCATCACATCAATATCTTGCTTTCCGAAATGATAACCGACAAAATACATGATAGTACCTACAGCGGCCATACCAACCAACCACCATATCCAAGATTTGGAGTTCGTATGATGACGTTCCATCTTGACAGAATCGTCAACCACATCAACAAAATACCTTTCTCTATGTTCTCCATGGGATTTTTTATCTGACTTCACATCTGATTGTACTTCTGATTGTACATCTGACTTTTCTTCAGAATCATCCTTGGCAACGTTTTCCGGTTCTTCTGACGGTAATTCAACGGGATCTTCGATAACCTCTTCTTCTTTCAAAATGGGTTCTTCCTCTTCAGATTCTTTCCCGGATTGAAGTTCATCACTAACAGCAGAAACATCTGCCAATGCTGCAACCTCACCCATACCTGTTTCAGCTGCAGGAGTTTCCTCCAACAACTGCTCTATTTCCGGCTGGGGTTCCGGCTCTTCCTTCAGTTCAACTTCGGGCTCTTCAGGAAGATTTTCGAAGGTCACTCCTTCGTTGAGCACCACGGTCTCGAACTGGGCGAAGGGCTTGTTGACCAGGTCCTTCATCACGGCATCGGGCGTAAACGTAATCTTGGGACGGCCTTCAATCAGAATCCGTTCTCCTGTATTAACATTGACACTTTCCCGATTTTTTACCTCTATAACCTTGAATGTTCCCAGTCCTTTCACCTTCACCAATTTCTCATAGTGAAGGCCATCATTGAGAACATCCACCATCGCGGTCAGGAAACGTTCTGCTTCTTTTTGCTGGATCTTATGCTTTTTGCTTAAATATAGAGCAAGGTCTTGAATCTTAGCCATTTTCCTCTCCTTTCTTAAGTTTTTCTTTAATTGAAGCCACTGGCTTGAAATTCAACACAAGTTTTGGGGGAACAAGCATCCGCTGTCCCGTGCTTGGATTAATCATCACACGCTCCAGACGCTTTTTCACCTCGAAAGTTCCGAAGTTCTGCATCACGACATTGTCGCCCTCCTGAAACTTTTCATTCATAGCATCGGTCAGTGTGAACACCATTTTTTGCACATCATCCTGGGTATACCCAGTCCGTTGCGCCAGTTCTTGAATGAATTGTTTATTGTTCATATCACTTGTCCATATAAGTCAAACTCTTCTGCATCCGTAATCTTCACCTGATAGAACTGTCCGGTCCTCAGACGTTTCCCATCGGCAGGTATCAGCACCTCGGGATCAACCTCCGGGGAACAGAACTCCGTACGCCCGATATACCAGTTGCCTTCCTTGCGGTCAATAATCACCTGCAAGGTCTGCCCTATCTTCTGAGCCTCCAACTCGGCGGAGATATCCTGCTGGAGTTGCATCAGGCGGTCAAGACGTTTCTGCTTGACACTTTCGGGAACATCATCTTCGTAATGCTCTCCGCTATAGGTTCCATCTTCCTCTGAATAGGCAAAGGCACCCATGCGCTCAAATCGTGCCCAACGGGTGAATTCCATGAGTTCCTCGAAATCTTCATCGGTTTCACCGGGGTGCCCAACGGGTGAATTCCATGAGTTCCTCGAAATCTTCATCGGTTTCACCGGGGAATCCCACCATCAGCGTGGTACGGATATGGATTCCGGGAACCTCCTGACGAATCCGCTCTATCAGTTCGTAGGTCTCAGCCTTGGTCACATGGCGACGCATACGATCCAGCATACGGTCTGAGATGTGCTGCAAGGCAATATCGAGATATTTGCAGACATTGGGCTTCTCACGCATCACCTTCAGCAACTCCCAAGGGAAATGGGCGGGATAGGCATAGTGGAGCCGAATCCATTTCACACCGGGGATGTCGGCCATCCGCTCCACCAACTCTGCAATATGCTGCTTTCCATCGATGTCAACGCCATAATAGGTCAGTTCCTGGGCAATCACCTGAAACTCCTTCACGCCCTGTGAGACC
>CACZVX010000067.1:12818-13239 GCA_902784755.1 uncultured Prevotellaceae bacterium | reverse complement strand
GATGGACGAGATGCCCATGCAATACACAAAGTTTAACGTCGAGACGTGGGTGGAGAGTGCCATGCGCTACTTCACCTCCCGCAATTTCCGGGTCTTGGGTGACGACGGTCATGTCTATGGCTACGGTCGTTCCATCTGGGCAATGATCGACACCGAGACACGCCAGCCCACCGATATCTTTGCCATCGACAACGGCGCCATCAACCAGTGGATCGTCAAGGACAAGGACTGTCCCATCGACAAGGGTGGCCGAGTGAAGATGACTGACGATGCTACGTTAGTACATACCATCGACACTTATTACAACGACGTCGACATCAACGGCCACATCAATTCCGTGAAATACATTGAGCACGTGCTCGACCTCTGGCCCCTCGACTGGTACCGCACCCACCGCATCCGCCGCTTCGAGATTGCCTAC
>CACZVX010000067.1:0-12761 GCA_902784755.1 uncultured Prevotellaceae bacterium | reverse complement strand
CTTCTACCGTGAGCAGACCGCCGACAACGAATACTGTGTGCGCATCTGCAAAGACGGCAACGTGGAGACCTGCCGCAGCAAAGTGGTCTTTGAATAGGGCATATGTTACAAAAGTCGCCTGGTGCTGTGAGCGCACATGACACCAATCCCCCTTCTCTGGGCTAGTCAGGAGTCCTGTTTCTTTCATTTTATATGCCAAATTGCTATCTCCGAGTTAGCAAAATCGGGGGTGCGTTTGTAACGATGCCTTCCACGGTTCGTGCTGATGCCTTGCACGAGTCGTTAAGATGCCTTGCACGAGTGATAACAGGCATCTCCATCAGGGTGTAAAGCCTATCTCCACAACCCGTAGGAGGCATCTTAACGAATGACGGCAGGCGCCGACGCGGCAGCTCCTTTCACTTGCCAAATGCAAAAGGCAGAAAAGCAAATAATGCGAAAGTAGGAAAGTAGGAAATGCGGAAAGTGGACATTAAGCATTTCCGAACGGGGAGAAAGGAGGTTCCGAGTGCGGAAGAGAGACATTATAAGTAGCAGTTTAATTGTTAATATTATTTAAATATATTATTATTACCATTATTAATATCTTTATAATTTAAGTAATTACTAATCTCTATTATTACTATCATAATTATTATTTTTAATACTATACTCTCACTCCCAAACACCTTAATGTCCACTTTCCGCATTTCCTACTTTCCTACTATCTCATGACGCTTTATATTAAATAAGGTATTGATGAGAAAATAATCGAGGAAACGTTTGGTTTTCTCGATTATTTATTGTACCTTTGTAGGGTAAATGAGAGGTGGCTTTACGCCACGAGACAACCCTGGTAATTCACTATTTAAAACACGTAAAGTTATGAACAAGACAGTTAAGAAGATCCTTCAGGTGATCAGTTACATCATTGCCGCCATTCTCGGTGCGGCAGGTGAGGCAGCGATCATGTAAGATGGCAGTTGTATGATGTAAGACTTACGAGCCATGGAAGACACTAAAGGCTTCAAAATCTCTCAGTACGCCTGTGCGGTGCTGCTCATCGTGAGCAGCATCGCGATGGTGACGTATCAGGTGGTCAAGATTGACGATGTGGCGACGGGACTGCTCTATTATGTGGCGCAGTCATTCCTCTTGGCAGGCTCCATCTTCGGCCTCAACCAGTATATTAAGATTATAAAGAAACAATACCATGAACACAAAACTCAATGACACAAAACTCTCGCCTCACTTTAAACTGAGGGAATTCCTGCTGCCGGACAAATACCCGCAGAACATCCCCACGATGCAGGATGTAGTAAACCTGACCTACGGATGCCTGAGTCTGCTGGAGCCAGCGCGACTCATCGTTGGCCCCATCATCATCAATTCGGGTTTCCGTAATGAAGATGTGAACCACAAGGTGGGTGGTGTGAAGAACTCTCAGCACCTGCTTGGCCAGGCTGCCGACATCCGACCGAAAGACCCGGCGCAGTTCCCTTTATTGGTGGACTTCTTCAGAACGTGGGAGTACACCGACCAGCTGCTGACCGCCTCCACCTGGCTACACATTTCCTGGAATCCCTTCTCCCCGCCCCGCCACTATGTCCGCATCAGTTATTACACCTGAACAAATGAAAGGTGGCTCTTCCGATATAACAAAAGTACCGTCCCTCCGTTACATGATGCCTCTTTAGCCCTCCAAAAACTATCTCTTATGATGAATCACGCATCCGTATCGGTCACACGTACTTATTTGGGGATTACAGAATCTCAGATGTTAGATACTTATGACCTTTTAGATTTCTAATAATCGCCATTATTGAAGTATGAAAACAAATAAAGAATACCTTATTCAGATAATTTTTGATATTATATTTGGTTATTTCCTATAATATAACTATTTTTGTGGCAAAATAATTAAAAACAAAGAATTTATGAAGAAGCAGCTTTTAGTAACGTGCATCACATTGTTAGCTCTGTCGTTTGCTTCATGCAACAACAGTAGTGATAAACAATCTAGTTATTCATATAATGATTATACCCAACCTTTGGATTCCACTATTAATGATTCGATTATAGACGACAAACAAAGAAATATTCCAATCGGATATACAAGAGATGCATTCCATGAGTATGTGCCACAAAATGCAATTGAAAAACAATTCCTTTCTGATATGCATAGTTTCTCAGAAGCAATAAACACCAGAAATAGCAAAAAAGTAGTAGAATTGTACTATCCAGATTATTTTGTATTGTTACAAAAACAAGCTCCAGAGAAATCTGTGAAACAAATAAAAGAAAAAGTACGGAGCTATTACGAGGCTAATTTTAATGAAATAATTGCTGCTTATACTAAAGATTGGAATGAAGCAAAAAGAGCAGGAATTTGTATAACAAACATTGTGAATCGTGTTACTGAGAATGGAAAAATACTTTATTTGTATGAATATCATACAACATTATCCTCTGACGAGGTTACTATTTACAAGAAAGAGGCAGAGTATTCTGTTAGCGCTTCATTAAACAATGGGAAACAATGGTATTCCTCTGCTGATAACATTAATGACATTTTTGAGATATTAAGCATCAGTTTTAGCCGTGCTGCAATTGACAAAGTATTAACAAAGCAATAATTTCATAGATTATGCTCGTAATATTATTCATATTAGGGATAGGAGTTGCTGCTATTATGCTTAACGCACAAAATAATGCGTACAAATCCTCTGGTAAAGAATCTGATAAGGTTGGATTTGGTAGTGTTCTGTTATGGATTGTTGCAGGATTAATATTCGTTTTTGGTTGCTTCGGAAACATTATTGGAGCTTGTGGAGGTGATTTGAGTAAAATCGGTGGACGATAGGAATATCGTCTTGATGAATATAATATGAAACAATTGAGATATGGACCGTATAAAGATAATATCACTATTTGCAGTAACAATTCTTCTATCTATTGGGGCAACATCGTTTTACTATAGAAATGAACTGAATTATTATAGAAGTGAGCTTGCTGAGAAAGAGACTGATTGCAAGGATTTATATAAAATATCTTTGTCAACTATGGGATTAGCAAAAACCCTGCGAGAGGCATACAATAATATGTTATGGAATAGGAATACCCCTTCCTTTAAGGACAAAGAGTATCATAAAGCTTTTTTAAACCAAAATGAGTTGTGGGTTGACGATTTGAATAAATATCATTGGACTAAACTTAGTGATAAATATAGCGAAAAGTAGAATGTGGATAGTTTCTCATTATTCAGATGTTCTTTCACAGTAAAGGATTATTGACAACATATCATCAAAGAAGTGAAATATGAAAAAGTTCGATATTGGTTTAGCTATTGTTATCATCACATTTACCATGATGGCTTGTTCTCAAAAGAAACAGCAAGTAGCATCCGTTCAGCCTACTAAACCAAAAAGTGAGGCTGAGAGGGTTAAGGAACAAAACAAAACAATAAGCAACAGTCAAAACCAGGATTGTACGGCAATAGGCAATATTTACCTTAATATCACAAGGGAAGAATTCGAGAGCCAAAGAAAAATATTCATGAAAGAGACACCTGAGTTAGGAGGGCTTAAAATTAACTCTGTTAATGGATTGTTTTATGATGATAGGCTTGCAGCTGTACAAATAATAAGTCAGCAGCAAGATTATCATAAAAAGGGGGGAATTGCCATTGATGGTTGGTATCTTTTGTATCATGAGAAATATGGTAATCAACACAAATCAAACAGATATAAGTTTGACTTTGAAAAGGGCATGAAAGCTATTGCTGTCACTGATTTGAGTGCATCAGACAAGCCGTTTTCGTCATTTGAACATTTCATGGATAATCCGCTTAAAGAATGTTATACAAATGAAAAGCTATTTTCAGAAGACTATAGAAACTCATTATTAGATATTATAGCTTTGATGAATAAACTGCCAAAATCAAGGAAGAAATACTATGACAAGAAAATTGAAGAAGTGGAAGAGCAACATAGGAAAGCAAATCCAGAATTACCAGATTATAGTTACATTATGTCTTTAAACAGCATTTATGAAGAAGCAAGAAAAGAAGTAAATGCTATCATTGAAAGAAATAATGAAATTAACTCTGAAAAGCATAAAAATGACCCTTCTTGGTCAGTAATAATTGTTGCTTATTTACCTTTGTGCGATAAATATGATAACGACAAGAGAATTAAAGAGAGTAAAATAAACCACTCAAAGGAAGCAAAGAGACAAAAGGAACTTAATAAGATATAGCTATCACTTGAGGGAAGGTGATAACTATCATTCATTTTTGTTTCATTTTGAACATTGCCCGTGGCTATAGAACCACGGGCATTATTATGATTTCTATTCCATTAGGCACACACGACTCCAGTCCCCATGTGCGCTCTTTCCTACTATCTCATGACGCTTTATATTAAATAATGTATTTTTTGGCTCCTAAATTCATCTATCTCACAATTTATTCGTATATTTGTACGCAAATTTATATCGGTAACCTGAATTCGTAATTATGCTACTGCAGAGAAATATCGTCAAGAAGTATCTGAGTCTGCTCGGAGAGGACCAGACAGTAAAGCCCTGGGAGCAATACCAGAGTTACTTTCTGACCGAGGAAGAACGCCAAATAGTAATGGAAGGATAAAGAAATATGGACGAACAGCAGAACATCATCATATATCGTACGGCAGACGGGCGGGCTTCGGTGGCACTCTATGCCAAAGATGGTAAGATATGGCTGAACCAGCAACAGATGGCAGAACTTTTTGCCACCTCTAAGCAAACTATCAGTTATCATATCATTAACATACTGAAAGAAAAGGAGTTACACGAAGATTCAGTTGTCAAAGAATATTTGACTACTGCCGCAGATGGTAAGAATTACAACGTGGTATTCTACTCACTGGAGATGATTATCGCGGTGGGTTACCGTGTCAGGGGATTACGCGGCACACAGTTCAGACAGTGGGCCACTGAGCATCTGACCGAGTATCTGGTAAAAGGCTTTACGATGGATGACGAACGGCTGAAGAACCTTGACGGGCGTCCGGACTACTTTGATGAGTTGCTGGCTCGTATCCGAGACATTCGTGCCTCAGAGAAGCGTTTCTATCAGAAGGTTCGTGACCTGTTTGCGCTGAGCAGCGATTACGACAAGACTGACAAGGCTACGCAGATGTTCTTTGCCGAGACGCAGAACAAACTGCTCTACGCCGTCACCCATCAGACGGCAGCAGAACTGATAGTAGCACGAGCGGACGTAAACAAACCTAACATGGGACTGACCACATGGAAAGGCAGCATCGTGCGTAAAGGCGACGTGATCATAGCCAAGAACTATCTCCAAACAGACGAGATTGACTCTCTGAACCGACTCGTTGACATCTTCATCACCAGTGCTGAAGAACGCGTGAAAGGACGCCGTGATCTGACGCTCGATTATTGGCGCAAGAACGTTGACAACCTGCTCACATTCCAAGAGAAGGACATACTGCAAGGCAAGGGCTCCATAACGAACGCAGAGGCAGAGGAGATTGTTCAGAACAGATACGACACCTTCAATGCCAAACGCAAACAACTCGATGCCCAGCAGGCCGACGCCGAGGACATCAGGATGCTGGAGGACTTGGAGAAGAGCATCATAGAAAACAAACGGAAAGGGAATGAATAAACAAAAAGCCTATGGAGAATCTTTATGCTATTTACTCATACAAGTTTATCGAGACCAACGACGAAGGCGACTGGACACAAGGAGAACAAGTGACTGTGACGGACATGGACGCAGCCCAAGACTGGTTCTATCGGCTGTTCGGACAGACGCAAACCCTATTCCATGTTCAAAAGGGCGAAGGGGAAAGTGCCAAGAAATATACCTGTGAGGTATATGGCAACGACCATCGGATTGTGGCTCTAAGGCTGCTTAACATCAAAGAACAGAGTTATTGGAAGTTGGTGAAAAATCCCAATGACCCGATGGGGGAACTGATAAAAGACTTTTATGAGTCGACTCCCTGCACCTATGTCATCATAGATTGCCGCAAGGGGCAGAAAACGATAGCGGTAAAGGTAGAGACGGATGCCTGGCGCAAAACCGACTCGGTGTGCGAACTGATGGAGAATAGCATTAATCACCATTTGGAGTCGATGAGTCGCGGTTTCAGGATAAAGTTATACACGAAGATGCAAAACCATAACTTTCTTGATTATTCGAGACATCGTTTAAAGAAGGAAAAAAGAACAATAAAGAAGATGACCATCCGCTTCAGAACGGGGCAACTGAATTCCGCGATAGAAGCGTTGGTGAAGGGAAGCCCGTATCTGAAAGGCTTGTTTGAAAGAATCAACAAGTATGAAGGCGCTTCAGGCGAACTGACACTAAACAAGCCTATTGGAACAAAGTTGATTGACCGCCGCCGGCATGACATAGAGACAATGATTGCGCTGATTGCCAGTGACCCTCAGGGATACGGCATGGACTGGACTTTTGACGACAACGTGATGCTTCGCTACGGCAAGGATAGTATATACGTAGCCCCCATGGACCCGGAAGGCTCACTTGAACTATTTCATTCGAGAACAAAGGCTGAACCAGCCGTGCAATTGAAACTGTTCAGCGAAGAGCAGGAGACAGACCTCAATAAATACCTGCTTGAGGGATGGCTTGACAAAGTGGCAGAGGAAACTAAAAAGATGAAAGATGCAGAGACTGTTAAACCCAAGCGAAGCCGCTCTAATCGACGAAAGGCTTCATGACAATGCGCTGTATCAGGCCTGTAGAAATGTGTGGCCTGGGCGGCAGGATGAGATTGTAAGTGTGATGGCTCGTTCAGAAGATATTTTCTGCGAGTCAGCTTGGCTGATGGACGAACTTATTGATGCCGACGAGGATAATGATGCCGTCAGTTTGGCACGCGGTCTGTGGTCTCATGTGGTTTCAGACATTGGCCAATGGAACAATGGCATATCCTTGGCTGACCGATATCTCATAGTCTCAACTATTTTCCGCCTTGTTGCTACGTCTTTTAGCCTGCATTGGCATTCACACTACTGTGATGAACTTCGCGATGCTCTGCTGACTGTCGTAGACGAAAAACGTTCATCTCCCAAAGACTTGCACGACCATCAACTACAGGAGCGCCAACAACAGGAACTGTTAGAAGCCATTATTCCATGCTCTCAAATGCTAAAAGAGTGGGTGAACGAATACATTGACAATTCCAGTCTTTGTCTCATTGAAGAGATTGACATGGCGCTCAACCCACCGCTTAACGTAAAGCAAGGAAAGCCGGAAAGTAGGAAACCAGACAAGAAGGCTTTTGACCGAGATACCTTCAGGGAGACATTCACCTATTGGCCTGATGGCATGAAACAAGAGGAAAGGGACATCAGACTGAAGATGGCCTTCGAGAGGATGAGAGGAACACTCATGGATCGCGACACCCACTATGACACGTTTGAGGCTCTGTTGAGCGGCAAGCCCCTTGACATGAAGATTGTGTGGATTGGAACCAATTCCCAATTGCGTGAATTATTTAGCCAACTTGTCAGGAAACAGAGTCTTATAAAGAAACCGACAGGCGGTTTGAACCAGATACTTACTGCCAGATTCAAAAAGGTTGACGGCACACCATTTACTGCCATTGAAATAAAGGATGCTGGAAGTGACGGAGATATGAGTGCTGTTAATGATGTTGTAGCATTCTTAACTCCATCACCAGTTGAGATGGAAGATTTAGAGACCCAATTAAGGCGAATCCAAACTGAAGAACAGGAACGCGCAGAATTGAAAGGCATGAAAGATAACAAGCATCAAGAGCATTTGCCCAAGGGTACGAATCTTAGTTCTAAGCCAAACCAGCATACGCGCAAGAACAACAAGAAATCCTAAATACTCTGCGTTTTACTCCGCGAAAAGTATATTTTCTTCTCTTTTGTACTTTTTAACTTAGTAGGGGACTTTTTTCTGCACTCCACCATTATTTGCATATCTTGGACTTGACAATATAGTTCAAGATATCCTTTTTTATGCCAATTCCTTAACAAGTATTTACTCTTAGCCACTCCGCGTTTTATTGCTACTCCGCGTTTTTCGTAAAACGCGGAGTTACCCCTCGCATTGGGTTTGAACAAACCACGGTGGATTTATTGCCGTTGGGGGTAGTCACATTTTTTGTTTATGCAGACATTTATTTGTCGCGTAGTGTCACAGTCAGACGTGACCTACGTTGCCTCTCAGAAGGCAGAAGGGGGCCAACTGGCCAAGTGTGTAATCAGACTCAAAGAGTTTGGTGGTGGTAAATTCGGAGATGAGTACGTATGTGCCATGTTCAGCAATCTCGCTCAGTGCCGTTTCGCTGAAGGCTCCTTGGTGGCAGCATCGCTGCGCTTTCAGGTGCACGAAGTTAATGGAGCTATGTATCAGGAAATCGTTGCTAACGATGTGGTTTCACTAAACAAGTAAGGAGGAACAAGCATGAAGAACAAAGATTTTCAGGCAGTCGTTTACGATAATTTCTCAGGATGCCCAATCGTGGTGGCATTCCTCGGCAATCGCTGGTGGGTGGTGACACCCGGTGAGAAGGTTCAGCCCCTTGAGGAATACATCGATGATGAGGACATCAGTTTCTGCTTCCTCTGCGAGGCTGGCGGCAAGGTGGGCGCCCTGGCATTGGCAAAGATGCTGGGGGTGGCACTGGAGAATCCTGAGGACAGGGTCGACGAGGTGCTACGCCAGCGGGTGAAGAGTCTGGAGCGCATGGGCGTAACGCTCGACGTGAAAGACGAACCGCTGTTGCTGGAGATGGAGGCTTTCACTAACGACGGCAAACCTGCACGGCATGGTAACTACTCGGTGATATGCCACCTACACGGCAACTGCTTCGAGAGAATCTTCGACGTCGATGCTTTCGAAAGTAAACAAGTTGCAGAGGAGTGGGCAGGCTTCTATTTCGACACTCTCGAGAATCTGGGAATTGAATTCAAAATCGTTTAATAAATGATGGAAAAGACTGATAAAAAACAGAAGAAGGTTCGGGTTCGTGGCACAGGCTGCTACGACCCTGAAACCCAGAAGTTCGGCTTCGAGCCGTTCAACGAGGCTCCATCGACACAGAAGGACGTCAAGAGTTGCGCCGGTGGTGGCAAACGCTGGACTACGACAGGCAGCGACCCTTCGAAGATGATCTCGCTGAAGGTGAAGGAGTCTTCATCTGACCAGTATGCCGAGTTGGCAAAGCAGTTCCATCTGCTGACCAAGGACATGAAACCCAAGCAGCCCATCGAACTGCCCGCGGAGCAGCGCGTGGTCAACGAGGACGGCCTTCAGTGCTGGCTCAACGTGGAGAAGGGCCAACTGACTTACACGGGCACCTTCAACCTCTCCAAGCATTGCCGTGACTGGCAGGCCGAGGTGTTGCGCCAGGTGCAGTTAGTGGTTCGCCGTCTGCCCGCATCAGAGAGGTTTAACAAAGTAATTAACGACATTAGAAACAAAGGTGACAAGCAATGAACAGAGTTTTTCAAACCAACGTCAACCAGCCCACTCAGGAGCTGGTGGCGGATGCCCTCAAGGCCATGATGGAGCATCCTGATAACAATGCGCTTATCGACAACTACCGCGAGGCAAAGCGCCAGATGGCTGAGGCCGAGGTGCGTCAGGCGGTGGACGAACTGGTAACAGATTTCCTGGCTTCAGAGGGCTACAAGAAGTGGCTGGCCAAGGTACTGAAGGCCGATGAGCGCCGTAGAAAAAAGCACATACCCGGCGACGACCTGCAGCGCGTGAAACTCTACATCGCGCAGTTGAAGAGTTCGCTGCCCGCTGTCATCCCCACGGTGACACACTTCGACGAGAGCAAGGACCGCTGGGGGCGCATAGGGCTGTGGCGCCTGCAGGCCAATGGATACTTATCGGGATTGGACGTGGTCGATGGTGACCACGTTCCCAACCCGCAGGCGCTTGTCGACGAGTGGCTTCAGCGCAAGGACTTCAACGACCTGGGCATCGTCTGGATCTTTATCACTCCCAGCGGCGAGGGCGTGAAGGTGGTGTTCAAAGCCCGTGAGGAGTGGGGAAACCTGATTGACAATTCCTATCAGATGGCAGACATTCTGGGCATCCTTGACTATGCCGACAGTCAGACGAAGAACAGCGACCACGCCCACTTCATCCCGAAGATGAGCGACGTGAAGTACATCGACTGGGAGGGTCTGTTCACCTATGAGAATCCTGCCTACGAAGCCCGCTATGGCGAGGCCTACCGCCGGGGAGAGTCGGAGCCTACGATGCCCCGCTGGCAGGAGTTGGAACGGCAGCGCAAGGAGGCTCGTAAGCAGGCATCAGGAGCAGCCGGAGCGAAGCCCTCTGCTTCCGTCTCCAAGACCTCTGCCGCAGTCGCTCAGCAGACAGATTTGACCGCAGTCGCTCAGCAGGCAGATGCGACAGCAGTACTCTCGGAGGAAGACGAGGCCTTCATCAAGGTGCTCAACGAGTATTACGGCCCGAGCCTGCCCCCTCACACCAAGCACGACCGTATGCAGACGGAAACCTCCCACTGGCTGTGCTACTACAACGACAACGATGCACAGAAAGCCATCGCCATGGCCTATCGTCTCGACTGGGTGAAGGACTGGAACCCGAACCCGGGCGAGGTGGAAGACCTGTGCCAGTCGGCAGCCAAAAAGAAACTGCTGACGCGCTATCCCAAAGCGCTGAAAGAACTGATGGAGAAGGCAGGCATCAACTTAGTACAGCCCACGGCAGTGCCCAAGGATGCAGACCCGATGGGTGACTTGCCCTTCGACAAGTGGTGTGACGAGATTGAAGCGCTGTTCGACGTGTTCCCCTGCCTGCGAGAGGTCTGTGAGCCCCATCCACGCCGTCTGTGGCCCTTCCTGCTCTTTGCGTCGGCTGCGATGATGGGCACGTGCATGACGCTCACCTACTACCATTTCTACGCCAACCCCGCCATGAGGTGCCGGCTGAACTACATCATCCTGGGCGTGGGAGACCCGACAAGCGGTAAGGGCACGCTAGACAGACTGATGAACCTGCTGCTGGCTCCTATTCTGGAAGCGGACGAGATAGCCGACCAGGACACGAACGACTGGAAGGAAAAATATGACGCCAGCAGTTCGAACAAGGAGAAGGAGACGCGCCATAAGATATATAACCGATTTTTTGGACCGCGCACTTCAAACACTGAGTTCATCCGCAGTCTGATTAACTTCAAGGTTATGGTCGACGGTGAAGACATGAACGTTCACCTCATCACGGTAGACGCCGAGAAGGACAACTCGATCAACATGTCGAAGTCGGGGGGCTGGCAGAATCGGGACATCATGGTGCTCAAGTCGTTTCATAATGAATTTGACTCTCAGCACTATAATAACAAGCAGTCTGTCAGTGGAAGATTCCGAGTGCATTGGAACCAGATAGAGACTTGTACGCCGCCCACGCTTAAGAGGCTTGTGAACGAACGGAACTTCAATTCGGGACTCGACACCCGTGAAGCCACCATCCCCATGGGCAAGCCTGACTACGACATGATGCCTCTGGTGCGAGAGGACGACAAGACTGCTGCCGCCAATGAAACATTGAGGCAGTGGAGCTACAAACTCGATCAGCGCCGCGGAGAACTGCCTATCTGGCCATTGGTGGAACATGTGCATAAGTGGTGTGACGACAGGCGGGCCATCGCTGAGTTCAACGATGATCAGGCCGACTGGCTGCTCATCAAGCGTGTGCCATACTATGGCATCAACGTCAGTGCGCCGTATATAGACATGCGTCACTGGGAGGAGCGTGAGAAGACAGGCACATACGAGATTGACGACACAGACCGCCGTCTCTGCGACCTGGTGCTCGACATTCAGTATCGCACTCAACTGCATTGGTTCTATGACCTGCATCGTATGTACTACGACAACCAGTTGCGCGATGCAGCCCAGAAGCGTCGTCGTACGAATAAGTTCATAGAGTGCTTCCGTCAGTTGCCTGAGGAGTTCACCACCGAGAAGTTTGCCCAGATATTCGGCTATGCCAACAACCGGGCTGGGCAGAAAACCCTGCAGCGCCTGGAGGAAGACAAGGCCATTGAGCGCATCATGCGCGGCAACTACCGTAAACTCGTTTCCGAACTCTGAAATGCGGAAAGTAGGAAAGTAGGAAAGTGGACATTTGATACTTTTGGATTTCTCACAATGGGGACTGTCCCTGTTGTGAGATTTTTATTAAAATATATCGAAAAAAGTTTGCAAAATATTTGGATAATTCAGAAATTATTCGTAACTTTGTAGCAGAAATAAGGGGATGACAAAGTGCTTGAGGTAATCTCTTCTCCCCCTGAGTCAGGGGGAGTTAAGAGGGGGTCTGAAGAGGCGCTTAACATGAAGAAATAGAGCGCGACAAGAGCACTTGTTCAGACCACCCCTGGCCCCTCCTAACTTAGGAGGGGAATTGAGGCAGAAATAAAGCGGGAAGTGGCGGCCCGGGGTAGTTCGCCACAAGAGTCTAATATTACGAAAAACATTTAAAAGTTATGAGTCAGAAATTTAAAAAGATCCAGAACTCTAACGATGAGTCTACCGCCTATGGCAAGTGGTTCGCAACGGCGGTGTATGACAAGAATTTTGTCACCACTAAACAGTTGGCCGACTTCATCCAGAAGCAGGCCTCGGTGAAGCGAAGCGACATCATGGCCGTGCTCGATGAACTGGGTGATGCCATGAAGCACTACTTCGAACTGGGCCAGAAGGTGAAACTCGACGGCATCGGCATC